>CAYMHT010000003.1:9926-75438 GCA_964390305.1 uncultured Anaerolineales bacterium | reverse complement strand
AAGCCGTCGCGGAGCGGCTGCGAGTAGCGGGACTGCGGGTCGAGGTCGACGACTCGAGCGACCGCATGGGAGCCAAGATCCGGAACGCGCAGATGCGGAAGGTGCCTTACATGCTGATTGTGGGCGATCGCGAGATCGAGGCGGAGCAAGTCAATCTCCGGCTGCGCAACGAGGAGGTGCTCGGCGCTATGTCGGTGGACGCGTTCATCGAGCTGGCTGAAGAGGCAGTCGAGGCGCGGCGACAGCTGTAGGAATCAGACCACCGGCGAGGGCTTCGGAAATGCCTCAGCGAAGCCCTCGCCCTGGGGTGACCGCAGGAAGGATAGGCGGCCTCAAGCCCGCAACATAGTCTGAGGAATTTGACATCATCCCTCAACTGTGCTATCATAGGCTGCAGTAAGTTTCGCAGATATTCGTTCTGATACATCTCCAGGAGGTAAGTCCTTATCAGCGAGAAGTCATATCGCGTCAATCGGCAGATCCGTGTCTCTCCAGTTCGGCTCATCGATGCAGAGGGTGAAAACAGGGGCGTCGTGCCCCTGGAAGAGGCTGTAGAAGCTGCCATCTCTACAGGCCTGGACCTGGTAGAAGTGGCGCCTAACGCCAATCCTCCCGTGGTCAAAGTCATGGACTACGGGAAGTTCAAGTACGAGCAGGAGAAGAAGGCACAGGCAGCGCGGAAGTCCCAGAAGCATGTAGAGGTTAAGGAGATACAGCTGCGGCCCAAGACGGCGGATCACCACCTCGACTTCAAGGTACGGAGGGCCCGGGGCTGGCTCGAAGAGGGCAAGAAAGTCAAGGTGCGCCTGCGCTTCAGAGGTCGGGAGATTACCTACCCTGAGATCGGGCGCGAGAAACTGCGCGATATCGCCGAGGAGCTATCCGACGTCAGCGAGGTCGAACAGAGACCGAGCATGGACCGTTATTCGATGTTGATGGTCCTGACACCAACGGAAGAGTGAGCCGCAGTGGAGCGAGGGCAACTCGCTTCCCTCAGGCGCCCCTCGGTGAGAATGGAAGAAGGATCAGAACAAGATCCGCCGGAGAAGGCGGATTCGTTTTTAGGTGGACCGTTAGTTTATTGAAGGAGCCATGCAGCAGTGCGAGTAAAGGGTGCAGGAAATCGGCGTCGTCGCCACAAGAAGATTCTTCGAGACACCAAGGGTTATTGGGGAACGCGGCATGATCTTTTCCGCCGGGCCAACGAAGCCTGGATGAAGTCCCAGTGGTATGCCTACCGTGACCGACGACAGCGCCGGCGCGATCTCCGGCGGCTGTGGATCACACGCATCAACGCAGCGGCCCGACAGAACGGAATGCCCTACAGCCGTTTCATCCACGGGCTGAAGGAAGCAAACGTGGCCCTGGATCGGAAGATTCTGGCCGATCTCGCTGTCCGGGACCGTGACGCGTTCGCGGAGATCGTTCACGTGGCGAAGGACGCGATCGCCTAACTTCGGACATGCAAGCGGCGCATAGGGAGCCACTCGTTGGCTCCCTTTTTGTTGTTACCGGGCAGTGCGCTGAGGGCACGACGAATCCGCAGATCGGCCGCACCATCAGTGCTTGCCCTTCCGCCCTTCATGGGCTAGACTCCTGAGCCAACATGGGAGATCGACGCCGTGTTATGCCGGTTACCGTTCTGTTGATGCTCGCCTTGCTCGCTCCGGCCAGTTGTGGCTCGAACCCACCCCGCGGGCCCACAGCAGGTTCAGGAGTGGGTCCGACAGTCCAGGCGACGACTACGGCCCTGCCCCCTGCCACCGCGACCCACGTACCACTTGCAACAGCGTCTCCTCTGCCGAAGCCCAGCCCCCCGCCCGCGAGTACACCGACGCCCGCACCAACACCAACAGCCACGCTGATGCCCACTCGAGTGGCGCCAACTGTCACCCCGGCGCTCGTGACACCTTCGCCGACGGAGCCACCCCCACCGCCCACGATGCCGCCGACTCCCACCGCCCAGGCCTTCGTGCCCGTTCCACCGCCCGGGCGCAGCTTTGCGACGCTCGACGAGTTCTGGGCAGGGGCCGCTGAGTGGGTGGTGGAGACACACGACGTGGGCCTGCCGGTCGGTGAATCCGACACGGTCTATCGAGGCGGGGGCGAGTTTTGGTCGTACCTCCACGCCAGTTACAGGTCGGCAGGGGTCGTTGATTCGTGCGGGAATCCGGCCCCTTTCCCGGGATGCGTCACACTGTGGAAGAGTCACGACGGCGGGGTCCATTTCTCGCTGGAGAGGCCGGTCTGTCTTTTTCCGTGCAGCAGCTGCCCGTGCCGTCAAGAGCGTGATCACACAGGACAGCAGCAGTATCCCCGCGTCTTCTTCGATACCGCTCGTGCCTACATCGTGTACGAATGGGGCGCCGGTGTCTATCTTCGCACCTCGCCTGACGGCATCCACTGGGGAGCTGAGACGCACGTGCCGGGCACCGGGCAGTGGGAGTCCGCGACGAGACCGTGCACAGAGGACGAATCGATCGGGGATCACCCCAATATCTACGCCGAGACCGAGTTCGGCGACTGCCTGGTCGGCGCACCACCGGGAGTCATCGTGGAGGGGGATCTCCTGTACGTATTCGTCGGCCTGGGCCGAGATCCGGGCCACATGGGCTGCTACGTTGGGAGCAAAGCTGACGGGGCGGCGGGCCTGCGCAAGTGCGCCTCCAACCCCCTGTTCGGTGCGGAGAACGGGTACGGTCCGCTCGACGCGCGAGGAGCCGACGCCAACCCCTACTTCGAGTTCCGCACCATCTCCTCAGCCGACGTGGTGCGCCTGGGCGAACGTTACTACATGACGTACGAAGGAGTGCGCGGCCCCAGCGAGCCAACCGTCGTGGACGATCAGTTTGCGCTCGGCTTCGCCCGCAGCGTGGGACCGGCTATCGACGGCCCTTGGGAGAAATATCCGGGCAACCCAGTGATCATGGACGTGTCAAACAACTGGGGCATCGGCCACGGAGACCTCGTCTTCGTCGGCCCGGCAACCTACCTCTATACCGCCACCTCGCAGACCACCCGCGGACGGTATGTGCTGGTGCGACAGTAGCGGGCTCGCGCAAAGGCACCCTGGGGCACGCACTATCGGCCAGTCAAAGACCCTCTCCGTGACCTCGCGCTGAATCGCCGCGAATCGGCTTCCAGGAATCCGGTCAGCGACGCCCCGATACGTCAACGGGCTCGAGGGCTTCGACGAACCGAGCCTTGACGCTGCCCATGCGGCATGATAGAATGCGAATGTGGACGGTGCCGCGTCGCACCTGCGGCAATGGAGGGAAGCCGTGACCATCCTGCAGATCCGTCTCTTCGGGCCGCTGGACATCCGCTCCGGCGACCGTCAGCTGCCCAAGCCCCCCACGCTCAAGTCGCAGTCGCTGCTGGCCTACCTGGTTCTCCAACGTGATCAACCGCAACCCCGCGAGCGCCTGGCAGGGATGTTCTGGGGCGACCGACCAGAACAGAAGGCGCGAAGCTCCCTCTCGACGGCCCTATGGCACATCCGCCGCTGCCTCCCCGACGAAGAACTCATCGTCAGCGATCTACACACTGTTCAGTTTGATCCTCAGGCGGATCTGTGGCTTGATGTGGAGGAATTTGAGAATCAGGCCTCGGGTGAGGAGATAGGGAGCCTGGAGTCAGCCATAGCGCTCTACCGCGGGGATTTCCTGGACGGCTTCTACGACGACTGGATCATCAACGAACGGTACCGGTTGGAGGCTCGCTTTGCGGAGATCCTTGAGCGGGTGATGGCGCATCGCGGAGGCAGAGGAGACTATGCAGCCATGCTGACCACGGCCATGCGGCTGCTTCACCAGGACCCGCTGCGGGAGGGGGCGCACCGCGCCGCGATGCGGGCCTACTGCCGGCTGGGCCGTCGCAACGCCGCACTGGAGCAGTACGCCCGCTGTCAGGAGAATCTGCAGCAGGCGCTGGGCGTGGATCCCACGGCGGAGACCACCGAGCTGTACCACGAGATCCGGGATGGTCGCTTTCCGCTCGGTCCTGAACGCGACGTTGCCTCCATCGAGGAGTCGGTGGGAGAGACCGTGATCACTCCAGGACGCAACCCTCTCGACGCCGCCCTTTCCACGCCGCTGGTAGGCAGGGAAAGAGAGTTGGACTTCTTCCGCAAGCGCTGGCAACGGGCCAGGGCAGGATCAGGCGGGCTTGTGCTCATCAGAGGCGAGGCCGGCGTGGGTAAGACCCGTCTTGTCGAGGCGTTCTCACGCCGAGCGCGCTGGAAAGGCGCACGGGTGCTGCGGGGACGCTGCTATGAGTTCGAGCGGGAGCTCCCATACCAGCCCTTTACGGAGGCACTGCGAAGCGTCCTCCCGGCCCTGAACGGAGCTGAATTGAGGGACCTCCCTGTCTGGACCCTGGAGGCGGTGGCCCGCCTGGTGCCGGAGATGTCGGACAAGGCTGTCTCGAGCAAAGAACGCCTGGGATCGAAACAGAGGCCTGAAAGGGATGCGGGGCATGCGGTCTCGGCCGCACCGGCAGGGCAGGAGCAGGCCCGTCTCTTTGACGCGATGACGGTTCTCTTGACCGAGCTAGCGTCCCACGGCCCTCTTCTAGTTACCTTGGAGGACCTTCACTGGGCTCCCGAGTCGACCCTGGCGCTGGTCCACTACCTGGCCCGCCGCCTGCCCGGTCACCCGATTCTAGCAGTCGGTACTTTCCGATCCGAGGCAACCAGACCCAGTCACCCGCTCTTGGGCCTGCGGCGGCAGCTAGCCCAGGAGGACCTGATCGACCAGCTGCGTCTATCGCGCCTCTCGCTGGAGGCGACCGAAGTGCTCCTGCAGGACGTGTCAGGAGCGGGCCAGGCGATCGCACCGTTGGCGCGCCAGCTCCACCGAGAGACGTTGGGCAACCCTCTGTTCCTGATAGAGACGATCCGGGCGCTCTTCCAGGCGGGCGAACTGCGGCTGGAGGGAGGTGCCTGGCAGGGCGATTTCGCCCGCATCAGTGCACGTCCACTTCCGTTGCCTGCCGGTGTGCGCGAGGTCGTAGAGGCTCGCGTGGAGCCCCTGAGGGAGGAGTCGAGCGACGCGCTGCGGATGGCAGCCGTGCTGGGGACCGAGTTCAGTTTCGATCTGCTCGATGCGATCTGGGGCCGGGGCGTCGAGGCGACGCTCGAGGCCCTCGATGAGTTGCTGCGACATCGATTGCTCGAAGAGAGCCACGGGGCGATGGGCTGCGATTACGCATTCACCCATCACAAGATCCGGGAGGTGGTCTACGCCGGGATGGAACGACGGCGGCGGCAACACGTGCACGGCTTGGTTGGAAGGACGATGGAAAGGTTGTACGACCGAGAGGCCGAAGCCCAGGCCGGCGCATTGGCCTTCCACTTCGAACACGGGCGGCAACTGGACGACACGCTGACGGACAAGGCGATCCATTACCTGTCGCTGGCAGGAGATCAGGCCCGCCAGGTGTACGCCTGCCAGGAGGCGATCGACTACTACCAACGGGGGCTGGCTCTGCTCAAGGAGCAGGGGCGGTACAGGCGCGCGGCACGGACGCTGATGAAGATGGGACTGACCTATCACAACTGCTTCAGGTTCGCTGCAGCCCAAAGAGCTTACGAGCAAGGGTTCGCCTTCTGGCAGCGGGCGACGACGACGGAAGAAGCGGTCTCGCCACCCGCCGTTCATACTCTCCGAATGTCTTGGCAGGATCGCACGATGAGCCTGGACCCAGCTGCGGGCGGCGACGTGTTTTCTGTTCTCGTGTTGGAACAACTCTTCAGCGGGCTGGTAGAGCACGGTCCCAAGATGAATGTGGTGCCCGACCTGGCTCGGAGCTGGGAGATTCTGGATCAGGGACTTCGGTACGTGTTCCATCTGCGAGACGACGTTCACTGGAGCGACGGAACGCCGGTACTGGCAACGGACTTCGAGTACGCCTGGAAGCGGGTGTTGGATCCGGCGGCCGGCTCCCCCAACGCTACGCTGCTGTACGACATCAAGGGAGCCAGAGCCTACCACCTGGGAGAGTCGGCGGATCCGGACTGCGTCGCGGTGCGAGCTCGCGACGGGGCTACGCTGGTCGTGGAGCTGGACGAGCCCGCCGGCTACTTCCTCCATCTGCTGGCGCACAGCGCTACGTGTCCTGTGGCCCAGCACGTGGTAGAGGAACACGGTGAGGCCTGGACGAGGGTGGCGAATATTGTCACCAATGGCCCGTTCAAGCCGGACACGTGGCGGCGGGGGAAGGTCATGATACTGACGAACAACCCCCGATATCACGGACCAGTCAGGGGCAACCTGCGACGGATTGAACTCACCGTGCTGGGAGACGATCCAGCGACCGGGTTGAGGGCGTACGAGGCCGACCGGCTGGATCTCCTGGACATGGGGTTCTACCCACCAGCAGAGATAGACCGCGGGCGCCGGCGACACGCTGACGAATACGTTTCCAGTCCCCGGCTCTACCCTTCTTACGCCGCGTTCTCCCTCCGCCGCGCCCCCTTCGACGATCTGCGGGTCCGCCAGGCTTTTGCGCAGGCCACGGATCGGAAGAGTCTGGCGGGTGTAGCCCTTCGTGGGATCTGTTCGCCGGCGACTGGCGGGTTGGTACCGCCGCACATGCCAGGACATACGCCAGCGATGGGTCGCTCATACGATCCTCGAAAGGCGCGACAGCTTCTGGCCGACGCCGGGTTCCCAGGTGGTCGAGACTTGCCTGTGGTGACGTTGATGATGCACCTTGATCCTCTCTCTCCGGTGGCAGCCAGGTACCTGCAGGAGCAGTGGCGCAGCGTGCTGGGGGTTGAGACCCGGTTGGAGGCCGTGGACTGGGAGCAGTTCTTCGCCAGGCTCCAGACGGCGCCGCCCCATGCCGTCCTTTGGGGGTTTGTGGCCGACTATCCCGATCCCGACAACCTCTTGCGCGTGGGCATGGGCCACGTGCTCCCCTATACCGGATGGGAAGACAAGGAGTACCAGAACCTCGTGGAGCAAGCCCGGCGACTCACCGACCAGAAGGAGCGGATACAGCTATACCGGGAAGCAGACAGAATTCTGGTCGAGGAAGGACCCATCCTGCCCCTGGCCTACATGCGATCGCACCTACTGGTGAAGCCGTGGGTGAGAAGCCTGCCCATATCACCAATCAGCGACAGATTCTGGAAGGACGTGATCATCGAACCACATTGACAGCCTCAGGTGAAGGTCGCAGCGTGAAAACCCGGTCCCTTCGAGAGACCGGGTTTTCTTGTTGCCAGCGACAGCTTTTGCGACTGTTTTGAGAGTCGCGTAGTACACTCTTGTCGGGAGAAGGCAGTAGGTTGAGGAAGGGAGCGCCCAGCATGAAGGTAGATTCAATACTGTAGGAGGTAAACATGAAGAAGTTTCTCGTCGTGTTGGCGCTGGTCGCTGGGATTGCAGCGCCCACAGTCGCATACGCACAGGAGACGGACCCTGCGGGAGTGCTTTCCAGTCTAGCAGACGCCTTGAACGCAGGCGACGTCGATGCCGCCGTGGAGCTGGTTGCCGATGACGCCGTCCTCACGTTTGTACCGGATCTCACGGGCAGCGGGCCCATTCAGGGGAAGGACCAGATCCGAGCCTGGTACGAGGGGCTGGTGGCGCAGAACATCTACGTGGAGCCCAGCGACCTCGAGGTCGACGGCGACAAGGTCACCTGGTCCAACAAGGTCTGGATGGATGACTTTGAGGCGCTCGGCATCGCACCGGTTGAGTATACGGGCGAGGGTGTCGTGCAGGAGGGCAAGATCCAATCGTACACGGAAGAGATGACCGATGCATCGCTGGCAGAGTTTGAGGCCGCCATGGCAGCCTTGCCGGCGACCGGTGGAACCCCTCGCGCGGCGGTGCTCCTGCCGTGGTTGAGCATCACCGGGCTGCTTCTCGTAGCCCTGGGACTGCGCCGGGCCCACGGTCGTGCCAGGTAGTGGAGAACGTCAATCGTCCAGCAGCGGGGGCCTGACGGGTCTTCTCCCGGCCCTCGCTGCCACCCACACCTCCTTCCGCTTCTCACAACCTGAAGGCCTTGGACACCGAGAGGACCTCGCATGGCTGAGCCCTCCAGAGTCGACCCCGCCAATACCTTCGTCGTCCGGCTCTGGTCCGAGTGGTCGGCGGGAGGCGTCCGGTGGCGCGGTCGCGTCGACCACGTGCAGAGCGGCGAGAGCGCCGCGTTCCTGGACGTGGATGGGTTGCTAGCCTTCATCCGCCGCTTCACCCCCCTGGAGGACGATAAGCACCAGGCGACGACAGAGCATCGTTGAGTGCCGAGCCCTGTCCTGCGTTGACTCTTCTCCCAAGTCAGCGCATCCGCAACCCACGCCCCGCGCAGAATGTCACCTCAGCCCGAGAGCGTCTCGCCGCGCGCGTACCACGGAGAGTCTTGAAAAACACCTTGAATGACCGATCGCACAGGGCAGACGCCCCACTGTTGGATTAAGACGGGCCTCAAATAGGGAGCGCATAAGGATAGTGCCCAGTTGTACGGCGTGCGTGCCCCACCGGTTGAGCCAGCCGCGACTTATTCAACACTCTCCCACGCTTGCTTGACAATCCGAACACCTGTTCGTATAATCGCTGGTGGAGGAGGCGATGGACGCTGTCGAGAAACTGAAGCTGCTGGGACCGGCCGCCTGCTTCGAACCAGCCGAGGAGGTGGCGTTCGGGCGCCCATCCCCGATCCATCCACGCGTCGATGACGTCACCAGATGCGTTCACAACGCAGTGATGCCCGGTGGCAAGCGCATCGCCCTGCTTAAGACGCTTCTCACCTCCGCCTGTGAACGCGACTGCCACTACTGCGCCTTCCGTCAGGGACGCGACTTCCGGCGAGCCGCCTTCTCTCCGGACGAACTGGCGCGCCTCTTCATGCACATGCATCAGAGCGGTATGGCCCAGGGCATATTCCTCAGCTCTGCCATCGCCGGCGGCGGACCCAACACCGAGGACCGCCTCATCGCGACCGCCAAGATGCTGCGCCAGAGGTACGAGTTCCGCGGCTATATCCATCTGAAGATCATGCCCGGCGCCGAGCGGGATCAGGTCGAGACGGCGATGCGCCTGGCGGATCGCGTGTCCGTCAATCTGGAAGCGCCTAACACCAGACGTCTCAGCTCGCTTGCGCCCCACAAGACATTCGACATCGAGCTACTGCAACGGCTGCGCTGGATCGAGGAGATCCGGCAGCAGAGACCGGGGCGTTGGCCGAGCTCCACGACCCAGTTCGTCGTCGGAGCCGGCGACGAGAGCGACGTCGAGCTCCTGACGACGACGGAGTTCCTGCATCGGGAGGCCGGTCTGGCGCGGACCTACTTCATGGCCTTCACGCCGGTTCCAGACACCCCGCTGGAGGATCATCCCCCGGCGCCGCCTGAGCGGGAGCACCGGCTCTATCAGGCGTCATTCCTCATCCGTGACTACGGCTTCAGTGCGGAGGAGCTGCCTTTCAACCGCGGTGGGAATCTCCCCCTGGAGGTGGATCCGAAGCTCGCCTGGGCACGGCGTAGCCTTGCAGAGGCTCCGGTCGAGATCAACACCGCCAGCCGGCGGGAGCTGCTGCGCGTACCCGGGATCGGGCCAAAGAGCGCCGACAGGATCGCGGAAGCCCGCCGTCGCGGCAGGCTGCGGGATCTGAGCGACCTGGGCAGTCTGGGAATCGCCAGCAAGCGCGCTGCTCCCTTTGTGCTCCTTGACGGACGCCGTCCCCCCCGCCAGCTTCGCCTCTGGCCGGACTAGACGTTCGGTGGTTCAGACTGCGTGGCGCCGATGACGGAGGAACTCCTGGGACCGAAGAGCCGCTATGCGTTGATGTGCTTCATCAGCAGCAGCATCAGTTTGAGGATATTCGTCAGCCGAACCCCCTTGCGAATCTTCTCATTGTCGGGATCCATTCTGACGATCGTCTGCAGATCCTTGATCTTCACGTAGATATTGGAGAACAACCTCTCGGTGGACCAGCCCACGTACTGCTGATATTGAGGTTGATCGCCCGCCACGTCGCCTTTCAGCTTGCCCCTCTTCAGCGAGTTGAAGTTGAAGCCCGACTCCAACGCGGCCTTCATATTCTCGGTCTGCAGGTTGGCAATCACGTCGTCGACGGGCAGGTCGTACTTGGCGTATGAGAAAACGAGCTCAATGTTGCTCAGCAGCTCGAGCTGCAGCCTCCGCTTCCACCCCCTGGTTCCCCTGACCCACGCGTTGATCGTCTCCAGCACGGAGTCGACGCTCGAGACCAACTGGCTCAGTGTTCCCAGGCTAAACACAGGCAGACCCCCCTCTTGGTCTCTGCTCATCTTGCCCCACTACCGCAACATTCCATCCTGCAGGTCACAGCCCATCTCGTCCGACGAACTCGGTGATGCCATCAGGAGGCGCGCTGATGGTCCTTACGTCGTCTTTCCCTGTCGCCGTGCGACTACCGAAGGCCGGCGAACAGGTCTGTCTCTACGTCATCCGGTCGGCCGACGCTCGAGCGTGCCAAGACAAAGTGCTCCTCCCGGAATTCGGGTTCGTGCAGAAGCTCCTCCCGTGCACCGGCGAACCGATGCTGCCGCCCGACCTGCGTCGCGTGACACTGGATGCCACCCAACTTCTGTTCCACGTACTCGCCCACGTCGACAACGGTGGTGATGTCGTCCAGCGGGCGGCCCACGAATCGGAACGGCACGCCGTCCATCATCATCGCCGTCGGCCGGCCGCTCTCCCTCCGACCCTCGATGTGCTCCCGCGGCATCACGCGGAAGTAAAGCTTGCTGACCTGGTGGGGCTCACAGCTATCACTCAGGTGATGCGGGAAACAGCCAGGGTCCGCGGCCATATCCACCGCAATGGTCGTCCAGCGATGCACTGCGATGTGATCATAATGCCCGTAGATCCCTTCAGGACCGAAGGTGACAACGACCTGTGGTCGGAGGTCCCGGATGAGGCGCACCACCTTCCCCACCGCCTGTCCCTGATGGATGAGAGGAAGCAGCCCGTCGGGATAATCCAGGAAGCGCGGGGGCTGGATGCCGTAGACCTCACAGGCGCAGCGCAACTCCTGCTCTCGCACCAGCGGCAGATCAGCGCTGGTTGCGAGATCCGCCTCGGCGATCTCACCTGCCTCACCGCGTGTAGCGGTAACCAGGTAGACATCGCAACCCTGGGCGGCGTACTTGCTCAGCGTGCCGCCGGTCCCGAAGGCCTCGTCGTCCGGGTGCGCAAACACGGCCATCAGGGTCAATTCCCTCACCACGTGCCTCCGTCTGAATCGGTCCACGCTGGGGCTATGATAGCACACTCAGAATGGCCGGTCAAAACGAAAAGCCCCAGGGGCATCCCATGGGGCTCGGGTTATCGGTGACAGGGCCTAAGCCAACGCCTCCAGAGGTTCCTTCTCGCGACCGTTACCCCCGATTGGGGCGGACTCGATCTCTGGTTCAGATTCAAAGGCCAGCTGAAGCACTTCATCAACGTGGTCGACCAGCTCGAACTTGAGCTCGTCCCGAACCTCCTGCGGAACCTCCTCCAGATCCACCTCGTTCGCCATGGGCAGGATCACGGTCTTCAAGCCACGACGATGAGCTGCCAGGACCTTCTGCTTGACGCCGCCAACGGGCAACACTCGGCCCTGAAGCGTCACTTCGCCCGTCATCCCGACGTCCTCGCGGACAGGGCGTCCAGTCAGCACGGAGACCAGGGTTGTCACCAGCGTCACGCCCGCCGACGGACCGTCCTTGGGGATGGCTCCAGCTGGCACGTGCAGGTGGACGGTCTTGTCCTCCAGCGCGTCTTTGGGAAGCCCAAGACGCTCCAACTCGCCCTGCACGAAGCTGAGTGCGATTTGAGCCGACTCTTTCATCACGTCGCCAAGCTGGCCCGTCAATAGAAGCTTGTCCTTGCCTTCCATCGAGCGCGCCTCTACGAACAGCACCTTGCCGCCGCTTGGCGTCCACGCCAGGCCAGTAGCCACACCCGGCAGCTCCGTGCGCAACTGGGCCTCGTCCCGATAGCGCGGCTTACCCAGGAACTCACGGACCTTCTCCTCGTCGACAACCTCGGTCCATCCAGCATCATCAGCGGAGCGTTTGGCAACGCGAATCGCCACCTTGCGCAACGCCCGGCCGATCTCGCGCTCCAGGTTGCGCACACCGGCTTCCCGCGTGTAATCGCGGATGATGGTGCGCAAGCCACCTTCGGTGAACACCACCTCATCGGCCTCCAGACCGTTGACCTTGATCTGACGCGGAATCAGATACCCTTCCGCGATCTGGACCTTGTCGTACTCGGTGTAGCCGTCGATCTCGATGACCTCCATGCGGTCTTGCAGCGCCGGTGGGATCGTACTCAACGTGTTCGCGGTGGTGATGAAGAACACATCGCTCAAGTCGAAATCCAGGTCCAGATAATGGTCGCGGAACGCGTGGTTCTGCTGTGGGTCCAGGACCTCAAGCAGGGCGCTGGCAGGATCGCCGCGCCAGCTCGAGCTGACCTTATCGACCTCGTCGAGCATGAACACCGGGTTGCGCGTGCCCACGCGCTTCAAGGCCTGAATAATCCGACCAGGCATGGCGCCGATGTACGTCCGCCGGTGACCTCGGATCTCGGCCTCATCGCGCAGCCCTCCCAGACTCATCCGCGTGAACTTCCGTCCCAGTGCTCTCGCAATCGATCGGCCCAGACTGGTCTTGCCCACGCCTGGCGGACCGACGAAACAGAGAATCGTCGAAGCGTACTCCTCCGGTTCCTCCACGTCTCGCTCCCGATGGAGCTTGCGCACGGCCAGGAACTCGAGGATGCGCTCCTTGACCTTCTCCAGACCGTAGTGATCCTCGTCCAGCACATTCTCCGCGTGGACCAGATCAAGATTGTCGACGGAGAGTTCGTTCCAGGGAAGCTCCAGCAGCCAGTCGAGGTAAGTCTTGATCACACCCACCTCGGCCGACTGGGGATGGAGCTGGGCCAGACGAGCCAGCTCTCGCTCAGCTTCCTTCCGCGCCTCCTCTGGCAGGTCGGCTTCCTCGAGCTTCTGCCGATAGACCTCGGCTTCCGACCCCTCTTCGCTTTCACCCAGCTCCTTCTGAATGGCCTTGAGCTGCTGACGGAGGTAGTACTCGCGCTGCGTCTTCTCCATCTCGGTCTGGGCTTCCTCGCGAATTTCCTCGCTGACCTCCAGGACCTCCAGCTCGTGCTTCATAATGCGGAGCAAGGAGCGCATCTGGGCGACCAGGTCCTCACCAGACAGGACCTCCTGCGCTTGCTCTACATTCAACTGGAGGTTAGATGCGAGGACGTAGAGCAGCACGTCTGGCTCGGGCACCTGGTTGAGCATTTCAATGGCCTCTTCGGGCACCTGGGGGAAATAGGAGACCATCCGGCGCGCCAGTTTCAGCAACTCACGCCGGAGCGCTTCCGTCTTCGTCTCATCCCCTATCTGCTCGGGGATGGGGTCGACCCACGCTTTCAGGTACGGCTCTTCGGCAACCCACTCAGCGACCTGCACACGGAGCAGACCCTGTACGATGATCTGATACTGCGCGCTCTCGTCATCCTCTAGACGAACGACTCGCTCCACCTGAGCCAGCGTCCCTATCTCATGGACACCGCCCGGACCAGGCTCCTCGACTGAGGGATCGGTCATCGCCGTCAGCATGATCAGCCGTTCGCCATCGAGCGCATCCTCCAATAACTCGACAGAACGGGGGATGCCGATTGCCAGTGGCAACACCGTATGAGGGAAAGCCACCACATTGCGCAGAGGCAACACCGGCACTTCGTGCGGCAGGTCACCGCTCAGGACCCGTTCGTCGTCCTTTCTTTGAATCAACGATTGCAGCATATAGGCACCTCGAAATTGAGACAGCAAGCATCGCTGTTTCGCATAGCACATCATGCGTACGTGCCCTAAATTATGGTCGGTCCGTATAGGAAACACGTTAACACATCATAAGAACGGCATTAGAACCCGTGGCCTACGCCCCACTGCAGAGTCCCGCACCATCGATCCCACGAAAAGCAGAAGTGGAAAGGCCTCTACACCGGGCCTCCCCACTTCTCTTACGCGACCTTTCGGTCCGCTCTACGTCTGAGGCGTCACGAGCGTGCGAACAGATCGATCGACCCCGAGAGCCGGTTTGGACGATGCGAGAGAGTCTCTCAGAACCCTCCTTCGACCAGGCCCAGCCTACGACGCGCCGGCCGCCCGCCGTCTTGGTTCCACGAGCTGGCGGAGTCGGTTGATGTAGGCCTGCGACCTGGACTGACTAAGCCAGTCCTTGACGTGCCTGTAGCCGTAGAGACGGAGCATGGGCACCACTAAGATGTCCTGCAGCCGATTCCACGATTCACGCGACAGCGCGTCCCTCAGGACACCCAACAGGTCGGGCCAGCGTGAAGGCAGGAGGGAGAAGAACGCCAATCGGGGGAGCTGCAGTCGGAGCTTTCTCTCCCGCCAAAGGAGGCCAACCAAGAACGGTAGATTTCTCGTCACGTTGGATAGGAAGAGGCTCAGCACATGCCGCACAGAGTAGAAACGGGCCATGGCGCCTATGACGCCCATTTGCAACTCGTAGGCGCTCATCTGCTTCGGCTGGACGACACAGTGGTGGCCGTCGTACAGGCTGAGATCGTCGGTCAGAAGGCGACCTTGCTCCACTACCCGCTCATAGAAAGGGGTGCCCGGACAGGGCGTGAGCATCAGGAATTGGACTGTATCGATCTCCTGCTCGAGCGCGAAGTCAACCGTCCGCCCGAAGATGCTCTTGTCGTCGGTATCGGCGCCCAGGACAAACATCCCGTGCACGTGAATGCCGTAGGCGTGAAAGGCCTGCACGCTATCTCGGACGTCACGTACGTCCTGATGTTTGTTGTAGGCCTCCAGGGTTGCCTGGCTCACGGATTCGAAACCGCAGTAGACCATCGTGCAACCCGAATCTCGCATCAGCCTGAGTAACTCGTGGTCCAGCTCTCGGGTTCGCTTATCTTTGTAGACCGCCTCGGCCCGCATCTGAGCCGACCACGGAGGCGTCAAGTCCCGTTCCACCATCCCCCTCAGCAACGCCTTGGTGCGCCGCTTGTCCACCACGAAGTTGTCATCGTAGAAGAAGACAGGCCCGCGATCGCGATAGCTCTCCAACTCCTCGAGCACATTCTCGATAGCGCGGGCGCGTACGCGCCGCCCAAACATATGGATCACCGAGCAGAAGTCGCAGTTGAAAGGGCAGCCCCACTGCGTCATGATGGGGATGTTCGTCATCTGCTCATGACCGACGATCAGATCCAGCGCCGGAGCCGGAAGTGTCTCGAACTCCTCCGGCGGGCAGGGTGGACGGTCAGGGTTGTGGATCTGCCGCCCTGTCGCATCGTGATACGAGAGGCCGGCGATGTTGCCCAGATCACCCTCTCCCTCCAGCGCATCAACCAGCTCTAGCATCGTTTCCTGCCCCTCTCGACGGACGACGAAGTCACAGTGCTCCAATCCCTCGTCGGACAGGAATGTGACGTGGGGGCCTCCGATGACGGTCGGGATACCCAGATCACGTACCCGCCCCGCCATCCTATAAGCGGTCGGCGTCGTCGCTGTGGTGGTGGAGAAACCGATCAGGTCGGCCTCCGCAATATCGTCCCAATCGACCGGCGCCAACGTCTCCACGTAGATACGCACGTCGTGACCGTGATCGACCAGCACGCGTCCCATCAACGGTAACCCCAGGCGCGGCAGAAGCGCCCGGTCAAAAACGTTGAGCCCAGGAGCTTTGGGCTCGATCAGTCGGATCTTCACGACATCCTCCTCCGCGTGTCTGTCAGAAACCAAAGAGCCTTGTCTCCTCCCTGGACTGGCTCCACGGGTGGTCGAACCCAGTTCAGACTCCAGAGAGGTAACGCTTCGTTACCTGGAGAATCGTACGCCAACGAACATGGCGGCGCGACTCGAGCGACCAGGTACTTTCAGCAACCAGTCAGGCTACGTTCAAGAAGACCCTCATCCTTCGGAGGCAGACTCGCCTCCATGTGCGTCATTGTGAATGAGAGGTTGTTCTTGGACGCATCCTGAGACCGCTAGATTGGACAGGCTCTGGCTCTGAGCGGAAGAATCAGAAGAAGGGGGGTAACGAGAGAAGGAATGCCAATGGAGAGAAAGAGTGTAGATGGTTCAGGCCACACCGTGGCGTGTGCGTCAGGATGTCTCTTCGACAACCAGCGGAGCACCAACCCCAGACAGACCTCAAGCAATGCCCGGGCCGCACTTTCCTCGGCCGAGAGATCCTCGTCTTTCCTCTCGTCGGACCGGGCCAGTCTTGACAGCTGATCGAGCGACAGGCTGAGATGCGGAACCGCATCGCGCAGCCCGCTGAGCCGCCGCCGACCATCAGCAATGAGCACCCGGGCCAGGGACTCCGCGTGCGCCGCGCTACCATTCAGGGCCTGGGAAACCCCGACCAGGGTTTGGAGCAGCAAAATCGGCTCCACGTGGGGCAGCGCCTCGATGGACACCTTGCGCCCCAGTGACCGAAACAGAAGCCTGCTCTTTCTCCCTCCGGACGAGAACATTGTGCACGCATTATAGGACGTCACGATTGGAAGTCAAGCGGCCTTATGCTCTGGCGGTGGGCAGCACGTCAGACGGCAAGAACGGATGGGTGATCCGAAGACCTCGGACACGATGCTCTTGTTCGACAACGGGCATCGTGATATAATCCCTGTTCCTCAAGCTCACAAACGTCACAGTCGGCATGCTATAAGGAGGATGAGATGGAAATCGCTGCGAGGGAGTTCAAGCGCTGTGCGGTGATCGAGGTGTCGGGCCGGATCGACAGTGCCACAGCACCGCAGCTGGCAGGAACATTGACGGACTTCACCGACGAAGGACAGTGCAACCTCGTGCTCGACATGGGCGATGTCGACTTCATCTCGAGTGCGGGTCTACGGGTCCTCATCAATACGCAGAAGACGTGCCACCGTCTGAACCGCGGAGAACTGGTGTTGGCGAACGTGCCCGAGCCTATCTACGAGGCTTTCGATCTGGCTGGTTTCGTGGCCCTGTTCGACTTCTACGATGAGGTTGTAGAGGCTGTGGCCAGCTTCTAGCGGCAAGTCCTTCCCTCACCTCAGGCGCAAGGCGTAGGCCAGTCCTCCGCAAATCTGGGACGTCTCCGCGTCCCTTACAGGGCTCATGTGCAAGACCCAGACGAAGATCTTCCCCGCCCGATACGAGAGCCTGGCAGCGATCAGTCAGTTCATCGCCGCCGCCGCCGAGCAGGCGGGCTTCGATGAGTGTACCGTCTATCAGGTACAACTCGCAGTGGACGAAGCATGCTCCAACATCATCGAGCATGCCTACGGCGGTGAAGGAGCCGGCGTCATCAAATGCACCTATCGTACCCAGCACGACGAACTGACTGTGACCCTTCGGGACACCGGCCGGCCCTTCGATCCCGAGACGGTACCCGAGCCAGACCTGACCTGCGGCCTTGAGGAGCGAACAGGCGGGGGCCTTGGGCTCTACCTTATCCGTCGGATTATGGATGAGGTAGATTTCGACTTCGAGTCTGAGGCTGGCAACGTGCTGACCATGGTGAAACGTAAGGATGACCAGCGGCCCTCCGACACCCCGTAGGTGGCACCGGCTTCTCGAGCTGGGCGAGCAGTTGCTGAACGAGCCCAGAGTCGCCACTCAGCAAGAGCTGATCCTGCAGGCGGCAGAAGACCTGCTAGAAGGAGAAGCCACACTCTGGCTAAGCCAGGAACTGCGCGGGCGCCCGTCAGTGGAGGGCCCTGCGCCACCTTCTGAGCCGTCGTCGACGACGATGCGTCGCGCTCTCAGGAGCACAAGCCTGGTGGTCGAGGACGGCACCGCGGCCGCGCCTCTCCGCACGCCTGAGGGTACGCTGGGCGTCTTAGAGGTGAAACGTCAGGAGGGTGCCCACTTCAGTGACGCGGAGATAGAGCTCCTCCAAGGGCTTGCGACTCAGGCGGCCACGGCGCTGCGAGCAGATCGCCGGGTCGCCGCTGAGCGCTGGCGGCTGGGCCAGCTCGCCCTCGTGCGCACGGTCAGCGCCGAGGTCGCAAGCGTCCTCGATCTGGATGAGCTTGCTCGTCGCGTGGTAACGCTTGTCCTCCGCACCTTCGGATACTATTACGTAGCCCTTTTTACTCTCGAGCCTGACGAAGAGACGCTCGTCTGCCGCGCGAGTGCCGGGCCTACCCAACCCGGATCCAGTGATGAGCATCGGCGTTCCCCCACACCGTCTGTGCGGCTCGGTCAGGGAATCGTCGGGCACGTGGCACAGACGGGTGAGGAGATTCTGGCGGGAGACGTAAGTCGTGAGCCCCACTACCGTTACGTTGACGTACTCCCGGAGACCGAGTCTGAGGCAGCCCTGCCGCTCAAGATTGAGGAACGGGTGCTGGGCGTGCTTGACGTCCAGAGCAATCGCCCGGACCGCTTCGATGAGACTGACGTCCTCGTGCTGGGCGCCTTGGCGGATCAGATCGCTATCGCTGTGGAAGACGCACGTCTCTACAGTGCCTTGCGTCGGCACGCCGATCAGCTTTCCGCTGTGACTGAGGTTAGCCGAGCAGTCGCTTCTATCCTTGACCTCGACGAGCTACTCAGTAAGGTAGTCGCCCTGATCCATGAGCAGTTTGGCTACCCTTTTGTCCATCTTTTCACCGTGGATCCCGCTCGACAGAAGATTGTCTACCGGGCAGGGTGGCCTCCTGGCGACCCCGACGCGTTCGACGACAGCGAGCCGGTGTGTAGCCTGGTGGACACGGAAGGAATCGTAGCCTGGGTCGCTTGCCACGGCGAAACAGTGCTCTCCAACGACGTCCGCGACGATCCCCGCTATCGCCCCCTGGCGGTACCTGGTGTCGATGCGCGCGCTGAACTGGCGGTGCCCCTTGTCTTTGGCGGAGAGGTGCTCGGCGTACTTGACGTACAGAGCGACCGACGGGATGCCTTCGGCGACGATGACCGCTTTGTATTCGAAGCCCTGGCAGACAGCGTGGCCATTGCTATCCGTAATGCAAATCTGTATCAATCGGAACGATGGCGACGACAGGTTGCCGACAGCATGCGAGACGTGGCCGGACTGCTGTCGTCCGGCATCGCGCTCGAGGAGGTGTTGGACGCGATCTTGACGAGACTGGAAGATCTGTTGCCTTGCGATGCATCGGCCATCTGGCTACTACAGGACGACACACTCTGTCTGTCGGCGGTTCATGGCACCACGGAGCGTGCATGCGTGAGCGATTCGCTCCTCGACGCCGACTCATGGCTGCGGCAAGCGCTTCGTGCCGACCGCCCTCTCGTTCGCTCGCCGACAGCGCCACGCGAGCCTCTGGGAGCGAGCCTCGGTTTCCCATCTGACTATTCCGCCATTGCTGCCCCGCTCCGGGCGGGCGACCGACAGCTCGGCCTGCTGACTCTCGCCCACCGGACACCAGAGCGGTACGGCACCGAATCGCGCCGTATGACCGCTGCCTTTGCCAGCTACGCCGCCGTTGCGATCGAAAACACCCGTCTCTACCAGAGAGCCCAAGAGCAAGCGTACATCTCGACGGTCCTGCTCCAAGTCGCCGAGGCAACCCAGTCGCTGGTCACCCTGGACGAGGTACTCGATACAGTCGTGCGCCTGATTCCTATGCTCGTCGGAATGGAGCGCTGCGCGCTATTCCTGTGGGACGAGGTCGACGCGTTGTTCCTCCCGGCCGGCGCCTGCGGCCTCAGCGAAGAGCAGGAGCGCGCGTTCGACCGCCTGGAGGTCGCCCCTGGTGACATCCCAGCGTTCGACAGAACGCGCATCCTCAAGGAACCGGTATTCATTGAGCGCTCGCCGCACGAGGCTTCGAGTCCCCTGCCCCCACCTCTCGAAGGGTTCGAATCCCCTCTCCTTCTGCCGCTCCTTGCCCACGGTGAGGTGTTGGGGGCGATGCTCGTCGACTACCAGCCCGAGCAAGACGTCCGCGAGCCAGAGGGACTGCGCGAGGAGCGCGTGGCGATCATGCGTGGCATCGCGTACCAAGCAGCTGCGGCTGCCGAGAACGCCCGGTTGCTGGAGGAACGCCAGGAAGAAGCCTACGTGTCGGCCGCCCTGCTTCAGGTCGCACAGGCCGTGGTCAGCCTCAACGATCTCGACGAGATTCTGGAGGCGATTGTCCGCATCACCCCTATGCTCATCGGCGTCGAACGATGCGCCGTCTTCGTGTGGAGCGATGACGAGGAGCTTTTCCGACCCGCGCAGACATACGGTGGTTCCCTGCCAGACGGCGCATTCGCGACCGGGGAGTTCCCGCTGCTCGACCTCGTCCGCGAGCAGAACGAACTGATCACCCTGGACGGTCCTGACGAGATCGGGGACCTCGTCCCAGACGAGTTGATCGGGGAACTGGCAGCCGAGGCACCTGGGGAGCGGACTGCCCTTCTGGCAGCGCCCCTATCGGTGAAGGGGAATGTGCTCGGGGCGATGGTGGTCGGGGAGAGCGGTCGATCCCATAGGTTTGGCGAGCGGAGGCTGGAGATCATCACGGGCATCGCCCAACAGACCGCTCTGGCCGTGCAGAATGACCTTCTTCAACAGGAAATGGCCGAGCGGGAACGCCTGGAGCGAGAGCTTCAACTGGCCCACGAGATTCAAGAGACGTTCATGCCGGAGCATCTACCGCACATCCCGGGCTGGGAGTTGGCCGTCGCGTGGCGCGCGGCTCGACAGGTGGCCGGCGACTTCTACGATGTTTTCGAGTTGCCTGAGAGGAAGCTGGGCCTGGTCATCGCGGACGTGGCCGACAAGGGTATGCCCGCTGCGCTCTTCATGGCACTCACTCGAACGTTGATGCGCGCCGCCGCCGCTGAGAGGCGGTCGCCTTCGAGCGCTTTGAGGCGCGTAAATGATTTGCTGGTGCCCGATGCTCGACACGGCATGTTCGTCACCGCGCTCTATGCGATCCTGTCCCCGGAGACGGGCAGGCTGGTCTATGCCAGCGCGGGACATCATCCGCCGCTTGTCGTGCGGTACGGCGCGGGCAGTATCGAACAGCTGGAGAGAGGAGAGATCGCGCTGGGGGTGGTGGAGGGCGCCCAGTTCCACGAACACGAGACCGTTCTGGCACCTGGCGACTACATGGTTCTTTACACCGACGGCATCACAGAGGCCGTCTCTCCTCAAAGGGCGTTCTACGGCGAGGAGCGACTTCGAGATGTCATCCAGGCCCCCAGCAGAGACCGTTCGGCCGAGGCGGTTCTGAATGCTGTCCTCGACAGTGTTGCAGCGTTCGTCGGCGACAGTCCCCCCTCAGACGATCTCACCCTGATGGTCGTCCGCCGACAAGAAGCGTGAAGACCCCCAACGGCGAGGTCATGGGGGTCTCCCTACCGTAACAGCCGTCTACTGAGATCCAGGACGCCGGACGAGCTTCGGCGGTCTGGGCGGTGCCCAACGAGATCGTTGCCCTACTCGACGAAGATCTCCACCCTCTCGTTATCCTCCGCGTCCTCGACGTCGACGATCTTACCCTCGGTACCGGCCTGGAGAGCCCGCATGACTTCCTCGAGGTTGATCCCTTCAGGAGCAAAGCGGGCGCCCATATGCATGCCCACGTTGATCAGATTCCAGGGCAAGTCGATGTTCACCTTGCGGCGACCAGTCTCCAGCTCGGACACGCGGATACGGAGGCGGCGGGGCTGTTGCATGCGAGCAACGCCTTCTGGACCAGGACGGGGTTCCTCTTCCTCCTTCAGAGCCTTCAGGAGCGTCGCGCCTTCCTCAGCGCTTATCTGGCCGCTCTGAACCATCTTCAAGATTTCCATTCTCTCTTCAGCTGTAGCCATACAATACCTCCCACCCGGAATTGTAGCACATCCCCTGTCCCTGGCAATCCCTCAGCAGCAGCCGAGACCGATGGGTGTGCGTCCGTTGCCCCACCGGCTCCGCAATGGTATAATCGGCTCTATGAGGAACCGCTGGATTGCCCCCCTTCTGCTCCTCGCCCTGGTGGCGTGTGCTTCCTCCCCTGACGGCTGTACGGTCACCCTGGTCACCGACGGCAGAAGCCGCACCATCGTGACGGAAGTCCTGACTGTTCGGGACTTGCTGGCCGAGGCTGACGTCACACTCAGCGCTGAGGACCGCGTAAGCCCGGCGGAGCCGACCCTGATCCAGGACGGCATGACGATCCGCATTGTGCGGGTCGAGACGCATAGCGAGAAAGAAAGGCACGAGATACCCTTCGATCGCCGAACGGTACGCGACACGTCGATTCCGGAGGGCGACACGAAGCTCCTGGAGCCCGGCCGCACTGGGGTTGAGGAAGTCACGTATCAGATCACCCTCGAGGACGGCGTAGAGGTTGATCGCCGTGTCGTAGAGCAAGTCACAGTCCGTGAACCGCGGACTGAGGTCGTCCTGGTCGGAAGACGGCCAAACCAGAGGCCGATTTCCATCACGGGCACCATCGCCTATATCGCCAATCACAATGCCTGGGTGATGCGCAGAACCAGCTCCAATCAGGGCCGGCTTACCCATGAAGGCGACCTGGATGGCCGGGTCTTTGCTCTCTCTGCCGATGGGTCTCAGCTGCTCTTCACCAGGTTGCCAACCGAGACCGAGGACAGCTCGGTGGTCAACACGCTTTGGATCGTCGATACCTCCACGGTCGACGCGGAACCAGCCCAGCTGGAAGTCAATAACGTCCTTTGGGCGGAGTGGGAACCCGACTGCGACGTCACCCGCACGAGCATAGGCTGTCGAATCGCTTTCGCCACCGGTACACCGGCCGACGGGAATCCGGGGTGGCGGGCGAACAACGACCTGTGGATCGGTCGCGCTCGCCCAGGCGCGGGCGAGGTCGTGGGCAGGCGAGAGGTTGTGGAGCCTTCTGGTGGAGGATCCTATGGCTGGTGGGGCACGACCTACGCCTGGTCCCCCAACGGACAGCGCCTGGCCTATGCCCAAGCCGACGAAGTCGGCGTCATCCGCGCCTACGATGGACATCGGACCCAGCTGGCTCAGTTCGCCCCGTTCCGTACTTACGCCCCGTGGGTCTGGGTGCCCAGCGTCGGGTGGTCACCTGAGGGCGAATTCATCGTCACCACGTTGCACGGGCCCGCCCCGACGGGAGAGACGCCGGAGGACAGTCCCGTCTTCGACGTCTGGACGCTAGCCGCTGATGGGATGACCAGCGCGAAGCTCGCCAGCGAGGCGGGCATGTGGTCGGCCCCAGCGTTCGCGCCAGAGACCGAGCTCATCGCCTTTGGCCGCGCCCGCGACTCCCGCGCCAGCCAGACCAGCAACTACGACCTCTACGTAATGGATCGTGATGGGTCGGACCAACAGCCTGTCTTTCCGCCGGATCGGGAGATAGGGGTACAATATCCCGAGATAGCCTGGGGGCCGGCGGGCGACCGCTTCGTCGCCATCTACCGAGAGAACCTCTACCTTATCGAAGTCCCGGGGGACGGGGCGTATCAGCTCAACGACGGCGGCGGGGTGACCGCTGTTCAATGGCGCTGACGAGGCGCTAACGGACCGATGAACCGAAGCCCGCGAACGTCTTTCCTCGTCTGCTTGATCGGCCTGGCGGCAAGCGTGCTTCTGATCTGTGCGGTGCTCACGCTCAGGCAACACATCTCCGGTCAGGAAACCGCCCAGTCGTACACGCCGCTGACCGGCGACGCACAGTGGGAGGGCGATTGGAAGCTCTCCGAGCAGGGGGCTGATCCCAGTCAGGCTGGCAGCCTCGCGGGAACCGATCGGGTCACCATCCCATTCACCGGCACCCAGCTCGCTCTCGTGGTACGACGGGGAGACTACCGAGCCCACCTCTGGGTCAGCGTCGACGGTGAGCCAGCGAATCGGTTGCCTCGCACGGAGCGTGGCGCCTACCTCGTACTCAGCTCACCGGACTACGAGCCGCAGGTAACGACCATTCCCGTCGCCGGTGATCTCGACGACGGAGCTCATTTCGCGGAGGTAGTCGCGGACCGGGGATGGAATCAGTGGCCGCTGGTCGGCTGGCGTGTCCAGCGGGGGCCAGATACGCGGCAACACGATGAGAGTGTGAGGGCGCTGGGGGGGATCGCCGTGGCCTTTCTCGTCGGCGCGATCGGCTGCGGAGCAAGATGGGCAAGGGAGACGAGCACCGCAAGAAACGAAGCCCGCATCTCAAGCCCGCCATCTGCGAGCCCCAATCTGCGCTTCCCTTTCTCGCTCCTTCGATCTCCGGTCTCTCTCGGTATCGCTGCTGCCGTTTTCTATGTCTCGCCTTGGTCGGCCCTCACATGGGCCAGTGGCGTGGTGCTGGCTGCAGCCATCATAATGCGACCCGATCTCGGTTTGGCACTGATTGCATTCAGTGCGCCGTTCTACCTGCGTCCCCGCACGGTACTCCACAAGTCGTTCTCAATGGCAGAGATCACGACTCTGCTGTGCATGGTATCGTGGGGAATCAGGCAGATCCGGACGCCTATTCGTGGCTCTGTGGCATCATGTCTCCAACATGTGTCACTCATGGATCTCGCTGTCCTGTTGCTGGTGCTGTCGGCCGCCGTCTCCACGCTTTTCGCCGACCACCGGCACGTCGCGCTGCGTGAGCTGCGAGTCGTCATTTTGGAGCCGGCTGCCTTCTACCTCATGCTGCGCACGTCGAGACTGGATGAGACCGACGTACGGCGCATCGTGGGAGCCTTCGTGGGAGGAGGCGTGACAGTCGCCTTGATCGGGCTCTCCCAGTACGCTCTGGACATCAACGTGATCACGGCTGAGCAGGGCTTCCGGCGTCTCCGTTCCGTGTACGGGTCCCCGAACAATGCCGCCCTCTATCTGGGCCGAACACTGCCAGTGCTGGCAGCCATGACAGTCTTCGGCACCGGAAATCGCCAACGCCTCGCCTACGGCATCCTGGCGGCGCCGGTGGCGCTGGCCGTGTTGCTCAGCTTCTCACGGGGGGCGATTCTTGTGGGGATCCCGGTGTCGCTGGTGGCGCTGGCGGTATTCGCACGCAAGCGGTGGCGCTGGATCCTGGTGGCTCTCCTGGCCTCAGCCGCGGTGGTCATCATCCCCTTGTTGAGCACGCCCCGCTTCGCCGGACTTCTGGACCCTACCACCGGCACGCTGTTCTTTCGGCTTCAGCTGTGGCGCTCATCGTGGAAGATGTTCGTCGACCATCCCTGGCTCGGGGTCGGTCCGGACAACTTCCTCTATCAATATCGAGGGCGATACATCCTACCTACCGCCTGGCAGGAACCACATCTCTCGCACGCGCACAACGTTCTGCTCACTTATGCAACCCGACTGGGCCTTCTGGGCCTGGCAGCCGGCGTCTTGCTCCAGGTTCTCTTCTGGCGACGCGCACACACGCTCACCAGCAGCGCAAGTCACAGTCATCGGGCGCTGACACTCGGCTTGATCGGATCGATGGCCTACACCCTGGCTCACGGTATGATCGATGCCTCGTTCTTCTTCGTCGACCTGGCCTTTGCTTTCCTTCTGGGGCTAGGTCTGGTAGAATGGCTGTTGAGGAGGAATATTCGTGGACAGAAAGCTTAACCTGAACACCATCATTCTCGTTCTGATCCTGGTCGTCCTCGTGGCGGGCGGCGTGGCTGTCGTCTGGTCGGTTCGACAGGTAACGCAGCCTCTGGCAGAGGCAGAGCGAGCGCTTCAGAGACAGTTTGAGCAGATTACAAACCCTACCCCGACCATCGAGCCGGACCCAGTCACTATCGTACGAGAGGTGCGCAGCCTCAGCCGCCTCGAGACGGCTGCCTACACGGTCGAGAAGATCATCACTGCCGAGAGCCGACAAGGCCCCTTCGCCTTTCTCGTGGGTGATCGTCTGATCTTCGTGGCGCACGGTCAGGTGATCGCCGGCGTCGATCTGGAGAAGCTAGACGAGAGCGACATCACTATCGAAGGAGAAGGCGTCGTCCACGTCGCGCTGCCCGAGGCCGAGGTGTTCGTCACTGTTCTGGACAACGAACAGTCGTACGTCTTCAACCGCGACACCGGCGTGATCGGGATGAATGTGGAACTGGAGACAGCAGCACGGCGCGCTGCCGAGGAGGAGATCCTGAGCGCGGCACTGGAGGACGGCATCCTGGACATGGCTCAGAGAAATGCTGAATCCTATATCCGACACCTTATCCTGACACTTGGATTCAGCGAGGTTCATGTCAGCTACTAGCTCACGTCTTGGTTCTGGGAGGAGACATGGTCCGAACTCAGATCGGTGACACGACGCTTGAGTTGGTCAAGGGCGATATCACCAAGGTCGACGCAGGAGCCATCGTCAACGCAGCGAACGAGCGTCTGGCCCACGGCGGTGGCGTGGCTGGTGCGATCGCTCGGGCTGGCGGGCCGGCGATCCAGAAGGAGAGCGATGAATGGGTGCGTGAGCGGGGGCGAGTGCCCACCGGCTCGGCGGCCATCACGTCAGGCGGAGATTTGAACGCCGACTACGTGGTTCATGCCGTAGGTCCCGTCTATGACGCGATGTCGAAATCGAAGGCGGCGGAGCTACTGGCGTCGGCGGTGAAATCCGCTCTTCAAATGGCCGATGAACACGATCTCAGGTCTGTCGCTCTGCCCGCTATCAGCACCGGTATCTACGGCTACCCGATGCATGAAGCAGCTGAGGTGATGCTGAAGGCGGCTATCGCCTACGTAAGGGGCGGCACGGGATTGAAGCGCATCGTATTCTGCCTTTATGGTCAATCTGCGTTCGATGCCTTCGCGGAAGAGCTCCAAGCCCACACTGAGTAACCCATCCACTCTACGCCGCTCACAGGCCGTGGTGCAATCCCTCAACTCGTACTTGCTGGATAAGGAGCGATAGATGCGCATCCTCATCACCGGTGGAGCTGGTTTTATTGGCTCTCACCTCTGCGATCGACTGCTGGACGAGGGGCATGAAGTCATCGCCATGGACAACCTGGCGACCGGTGCGGTGGATAACATCGCTCACCTCTCCGGGAGCGAGCGCTTCCACTTCACGAAGCATGACGTGACGAGTTACATTTTCGTTGAAGGACCGCTCGACGCTGTGCTTCACCTGGCCAGCCTGCCCAGCCCGGTCGACTACCTGAACTACCCCATCCAGACGCTGAAAGTGGGGGCGCTCGGCACGCACAAGACCCTGGGTCTGGCGATGGCAAAGGGTGCCCGCTACCTGCTTGCCTCCACGTCCGAGGTCTACGGCGATCCACTGGAGCATCCTCAGGCTGAGGATTACTGGGGTAACGTCAATCCCATCGGCCCGCGCGGCGTCTACGACGAGAGCAAGCGCTTCGCGGAGGCACTGGCGATGGCCTATCATCGTTACCACGGGGTGGACACGCGGATCGCCCGCATCTTCAACACCTACGGACCCCGAATGCGGATGGACGACGGTCGTGTAGTCCCGAATTTCGTCTGTCAGGCGCTGCGGGGCGACCCGCTCACCGTCTACGACGAGGGGAAACGCACGCGCTCCTTCTGTTACATCAGCGACCAGGTCGATGGGCTGGTGCGGCTGCTGTTCTCCGACGAAGTTCAGCCAGTGAACATCGGGAACCCCGATGAGATGACGATTCTCGAGTTCGCCCGGAAGGTGCTGGAGGTGACTGGCAGCGGCTCCAGAATCACTTTCGTCGAGCCTGCCGACGCTCGCACGGCCGATGATCCTCAGGTGCGGTGTCCGGACATCACAAAGGCGCGGCAGGTGCTCGGGTGGACCCCGAAAGTGCCGCTGGAGCAAGGTCTGAAGTGGACGGTCGAGTACTTCCGGGAGCGAATGTGAGGCTGCCGCCATCTGGATACCTTCTCGACTGGAGCAGCCGGCGAAGCACGACGGTGATCCTGGGGGTGGCGATCCTCGCCGGGCTGCTCCTGATTCAGCTCTCACCCTACCAGGCAGTGGCGCTCGTCGGGCTCCTTGCCCTCTTCCTCGGAACGATGATCGAGCCGTTCGTCGGATTGGGGACTGCGCTCTTCCTGGGGCCGCTAAAAGCGTACCTGGGCGCTGAGGTGGCGCGAATCCCCCCGCAAATTGGACACCTTTTCATCGCCCTGGCGCTGGGCTCTTGGCTGGCGCGGGGGCTATCTCAGCGCGAGATCCGCATCCGCCAGTCGCCGCTGCTCCTTCCGCTACTCATCTTCGTCGGCGCCGTACTGCTTTCATTGTGGGATGCGACGGGGCTGGTGGCCTTCGGTACACCGGAGTTGATCAAGTGGGTGGAGATCTCACTCCTCTTCGTCTTCGTCAGCCATCACCTCACGGCCGGTGTCGAGGCCAGGTCAGGACGGGCTGGAGCCGCCCTTGAGTCGCGGCGCCTGGTCTGGCTGGTCCTCGTCGTGCTGGGGGCAGGGCTCTTTCAGGCGGGCGTGGGCATCTGGCAATTCGGCTTGCGCGGCGAAGGCCCAGAGCACTTTGCCATCCCAGGCGGTGACTTCTTCCGCGCCTACGGCACCTTCGAGCAGCCGAACCCCTACGCCGGGTACTTGGGGCTGACGGTCGCTCTGGCGCTGGGCATGGTCGCCGATGGAATATGGAGCAGGCTGGCATCCTGGCATACGGCCCGGACAGGAAAGGAAGACGACAGTCACCGATCCACGCATCTCCGAGCTACCCAGTCCGTCAGCCCGCTGGTCTACGCGTTCGCCGGAGGTGCCTGCGTTGCGATGCTCTTCGCCCTAGCTGCATCGTGGAGCCGTGGGGCCTGGGTTGGCTTCGGGGCCGCCGCGCTGACGATGGCCGTCGCTCTGCCGCGGAAGACCAGGTGGGGAGTAGCCCTTGTCGCACTGCTGATCATCGGGGGACGTATGCTCTTCATGTCCGGACGGCTGCCCCCATCGTTTGTCGCTCGCTTGACCAGCTTCGTGCGGGACATACGACTGGAGGACGTGCGGGGGGTAGCCATCAACGACGCCAACTACGCCGTCATCGAACGCCTGGCCCACTGGCAAACGGCGACGTCCATGTTCCGCCACAACGTCTGGTCCGGGATTGGCTTCGGCTGCTACGAAGCGGCTTATGATCGCTTTGCTCTGATCAACTGGCCGAATGCCTTGGGGCATGCGCACAATTACTACCTAAACCTGGCCGCCGAGACGGGGCTGATCGGTCTGATCGCCTATGGGGTTCTCTGGGGTGTGATCTTCTGGCAGACATGGCGTGTAACCCGGCGCGCGGAGGGACTGACGCGTGGTCTCGCCCTCGGACTGCTAGGGACGTGGACGCACATCAGCGTGCACCACCTCCTTGACAACCTTTACGTCAACAACGTCCATCTACACATCGGCGTCTTGCTGGGAGTACTGGCTTTCATCGTGGAGCGCACGAATGGGACAAGGCCACTTCATGATCGGTGAGGTAAACGCCTTCGCACAGAACAATCGAAAAGAGGCCCTCCGGTTTGTCAAGTTCTCCGTCGTCGGGACGGTGGGCGCCGTGATCGACTTTGGCACCCTCAATCTCCTGGTGCAACTCGCAGGAACCCCCAAGGTGCTGGCCAACACCATCTCCTTTACCGTGGCAGTGATCAGCAACTTCATCTGGAACCGGCTGTGGGTCTATCCAGAGACGCGCGGGGAGCCGCTGAGGGGGCAGTTCACGCAGTTCTTCCTCGTGAATCTGGCCGGCCTCGTACTCAATACTGCGATCTTCTACGGTTCTGACCGCTGGATCCTTGGCGAAGCAGGGCTTCTCGCCGGGCCCACCGGCGCGCTGGCGTCCAGCGTGGGGATGTCCCACTTCGACTTCGCATACAATGCCGCCAAGATGCTCTCCACCGTCCTGGTCTTGTTCTGGAACTTCTATGCCAACCGAATCTGGACGTTCGGTCACGTGGAATGACGAGGACGCTCGACTTGCCAGGCTCGAGGCCCGGATGCGCCTTCGACTCAGGCGAAGGTTGGCGCACCTCGTCCTCATGAGGAAAGGTCGGGTCTGATAGACGATGCGCATTGGTGTCGATTATACCTCTGCCGCGCGCCAACGCGCCGGCATCGGTCGCTACACCCGGGAGTTGATCGGCGCACTTCTGTCGTTGGAGAGTCTCAACGAGTACACACTCTTTGCCGCCGTTGGAGGACTGAAAGGCGATAACTGGAGCCGGGGGATTCAACGCGAGGGGGTCCGCGTCCGTTCCATCCCAGTCAGTGATGATTGGCTCGCCCGGTTATGGCATCGTGTTCGCCTCCCCATTCCCGTCGAGGTCATCACCGGGCGTCTCGACGTCTTCTACTCCCCTGACTTCGCGCTGCCACCCACGACCCGGCGGACGAAGACCGTGCTGACCGTGCATGACCTGTCGTTCGTCTACTATCCCGACGCCTTCGTGCCGCCGTTGCGACGATATCTGGAGAAAGTCGTGCCTCACTCCATCGAGCGGGCTGACGTAGTGCTGGCTGATTCAACTCGTACACGTTCTGACCTCATCAGCCTTTTCGACGTTCCGCCCGAGGACGTGACGGTGATCTACCCAGGCGTGGGCTCCCGCTTCCGGCCGGATCCGAAGCCTGGCGAGCGGGAGCGGCTGGGCGAGCGATACGGAATTGGCGATGAGCCTTACGTCCTCAGCGTGGGCACATTGCAGCCGCGCAAGAACTACGTACGCCTCATCGAGGGGTTTGTCCAGCTCCCGCAAGACGGAGAGGCAAAGCCAAGACTGCTAATTGCCGGCGGGCGCGGCTGGCTGTACGACGAGATCATTGCTGAGGCGAGTAGGCACGACAGCGTTCGGCTGCTGGGGTTCGTTGAGGATGAGGATCTTCCAGCGCTCTATCGGGGTGCCTCCCTCTTCGCTCTCACCTCGCTGTACGAAGGCTTCGGCCTGCCAGTGCTGGAGGCAATGGCCTGTGGCGTACCGGCGGTCTGTTCAAACACCTCATCTCTGCCGGAGGTTGCGGGCGATGCGGCCATGATGGTCGATCCACTGGACACCGACGCGTTAACGGAGGCCATCGCTCGGGTTCTCGACGACGACAGACTGCGGAAGAAGATGGTCGATCGCGGCCTCGCTCGGGCCGCCACGTTCACCTGGGAGCGATCAGCGCGCCAGCTGTTGAGCGTGGTCGACGGCCTTGAAGAGGGCTGATGATCGACGCAGAACGGAAGGACAGGTCAATGAGATCGGTGTTCACCACGCGGGCAAGGAGGGAGCCCGCCCTGTGCAGCCTACGGTTCGCAGCGTCAGTGCTCATCGTTGTGGGTTTTTTCTCTCCCTGGGTAGCACACAGGACCGCCGCTCTCACGGTGACGGGATACGAGTTGTCTGAGTTTGCCAAGTTTTTCCCACAGGTGCAGGCAGGGACGGCTCCGGTGAGGCGGGGTCTCTTCGTCACTGCGCTGTTCGGCGGTGTGATCTCCCTGGCGCTGGTCGTTCAGCGATCAAAGGCGCGCTCCCTCGTTCGACTCAGCGTGACGGCGCTGGCCGTGCTGCTCGGCCTATCCGCGCTACCCCCATATCAGGCGCTCTTTGAACCCGCCTACCGACTCCAGCTGACCCTGGTCGCGGCGGGATTGCTGCTGACAGGCTTGACACCTCTGACAGGCCAGCTCTCCAGGCCTGTGAGAGGCACGTTGTTCCTGCTGGTGACGCTCGCAGGAGGGATCCCGGCGGTGTGGCAGTACGTGGTGTTGCGTCCGCTCATCGCCGGGGTGTACGGAGCGCGCAGCCTGCCCGGTTGGGGCCTGATCGTGTGTGTGATCGGTCTGCTCCTCCTGTCCTTCACCAGCCTCCGCGACATCGTGGCTCCTTGAGCAGGCCGTCCTCCCTGTCCGGAAGACGTGGGGCCTAGATAGCGACCTTCTTGCCCGCCATATAGCCGTCGGTGCCGTGCGGGAACTTGCGACTTCGCAGCTAGCCTCGCTCAATCATCTCCTCGTTGAACGCGTCGATTCTCTCGATGCGCTGCACCTGGGCCCCGGCAATCGTCAACTCGTCGGTCTGAGCGCGGGTGCGATTGCCGAGGCGGCCGTCCCGCTGGATGCACGTTCGGGGCCCACGTCGTCCATCCACGCCCGTGGAACCAAAGATCTAGAGATAGACGATCTTCAGACCGGCCGGATGGACTCAAGAAACGAGGCCCGGGAGCAGGTGATCGACCCGGTTCAAGTATCGAACGTCGACTCGCTGGCCCCCGAGGCCCAGCCGCGAGACGCCCGTGTTGAAGTGGTGGTACCAGTAACGGGACCCCGGCAGCCGACCGAAGAGCGTCTTGAGGAGTGAGTCGATGAATGCGGCATGTGACACAATCGCCAGCCCTTCGCTGGACTCAGCTCGTCGACCAAGCTCTTCTGCCACACGGATGGCCCGCTCCATGCATTCCGATCGGGACTCCCCACCTCGATTCCACCAGCCCGCCTCCGTGATCTCCTCAGGCAGCACATAGTTGGGAAACGCGGTCTGGATTCTCTCTCGCGTGCTGCCAGCGTAGGTTTCCGCGGCACGAACCTGCTCGTGAACGTCCACCCAGACCTCAGGGGCCACGTCCAAGGCCTCAGCCAAGGGACGAGCGGTCTGCAAGGCACGCCACATCGGGCTGCAGACGAGCGAATCGATGGCATCGTCAGGCAACGGCGTGCGCTCCCTGCCGACACCCAGGTGCTCCGCAAGTAGGGCCGCCTGGCGCTCGCCCAGGTCTGTCAAGCCAGGGTCAGCGACCCTGGCATCTGATTCATCCAGAATCTGGTTGATCGACTGCGCATGGCGGATGAGATAGAGTTCCACGTCATGCCCTCCAAGGCCCCACAGGGCGGCGTCTTTCGTTCACGGCGCAAGAACCGTCATAGATCGTGAGCAAACAAGGCCATCGCTCGGGAGGGGAAGCCATTTCCCGCCCTGGAGCTCCGGCACCTCAGCCGGGGGCTGGATCGGTGGGGCATTTTGCGAGTTCGTTGACACCTCCCCCCGCCCACGCTGACAACCATTCGCCGCCCCTCTCGCCTACAGTCACCGGTACCCCTGGTTCACTGGGGCCTGAGCCACCTGGGGCCACCTCAGCACAGGAAGATCCAGCCGGTGCACGGTTCTTCGCCGGTGTCTTCGTGCCAGGCTCGGTTGACTGATTCTACCGTGGCAAGCCTACTTGGCAATCCCGGCCAGGATTGACAAAACCCCTCCGATCACGTAGTATTGTCTCAACAGCAAGTGCAAGAGCCAGCTGGGAGAGTCGTAGCTCCCAGCTCGCAGTTTCTGTCGCACCACCATTATACGGGGAGGTCTTATGCCTTATCGCGACACGTGGGCCACGTGCGAACGATGTGGGAAGCAGTTCATCTTTACCGTAGAAGAGCAACGACGACTGGACAAGATGGGCTTCGAGGTCGAGCCTACATTATGCCCGGAGTGCCGGGAGGAGAAAGAGCCGGAGTCGGGAAGACAGCAGGGCATCGTCAAATGGTACGAGCCAAAGAAGCGATACGGGTTCATAACCATGCGGGGTGGCGATGACATCTTCTTCCACCGCAATGCAATTGCAGAGGGGGATGAAGAAGACTTCACCGAAGGCGCGCGGGTGACCTTTGAGGTCACCGAGTCCGAGAAAGGGCCCGAAGCGGCAAACGTGGCACTGGCGGAACCGGAGTAGCTGCGTCGCCTGCGGCGTCAAATAGGTCACAAAGGGTGCATTGGGCTGAGGGGACAGACTCCCTTCGTAGGCCCAGCGGTCTTGTTTTCTTCTCGTTCGTCGGGTAGCCGCCCGCCGTCAGCGGTCAGTTTGGGGTCGCATCCAGTATCGCAGGTAAGGAAAGACGCCGGCAGAACCTTATCACGGTCCTGCCGGCTCTTGAGACTCTCCCAGCAAGTCTACTTCCTCTTGACCTCAATGGTCCTGGGCTTGCTTTCCTCCGCCTTCGGCAGCGTGAGTGTCAGCACGCCATTCTCGAAGACAGCCTCAGCTTGATCCGCGCTCACGGGCACGTTTAACGTCAGCGTCCTGGAGAAGGGGCCGTAGGGTCGCTCCTGGAACACATAGTCGACGTTCTCCAGGGGCGGTCGCAGTTCGCCGTGGATGGTGAGCCGATCACCGTCGATTGTGATGTCCACCTCATCCGGAGTGAGCCCGGGGAGGGACGCGACTATTACGATCTCCTCTGGGGTTGTGTACACGTCCAAGGGAAGGCGCAGTCGTCGCTCCTGCCGCTCAATGCGCCGCCGACCGGGGGACACGTAGCTCTCCTCCAATAGCTCATCCATCGCCTCACGTAACGTGCGCATCTCACGCCAAGGATTCAAGTTAGTGATGCTCATCTCGCAGCCTCCTCAGAATCTCCGATTGCCTCACGTATGCTTGCTATCTCGACTTGACCTTGATTGCCTTCGGCTTGAGTTCCTCGGCCTTGGGTAGCGTCAAGGTCAGAATGCCATCCTCAAACTCAGCTTCTGCTTCGTTCACGTTAATCGACACAGGGACCGTCAAGGCACGCGAGAACGCACCGTACCGACGTTCACGGCAGACATAGTCCTCTTCCTCGACCTCTTCCTCGGCCTTGATCTCACCCTTGATCACCAGGGTGTCCCCGGTCATGCTGATGTCGATATCTTCGGGATCGACACCCGGAATGGCAGTCTTGACCACGACAGTCTCGTCAGTTTCGTACATGTCCACGGTCAGTGCCCGCGGAGCCAGAGCTGCGGTACCAGGCCTTACCATGCTCTCCTCGAAGAGCTGATCCATGGCCTCCCGCAGACTGATCAGATCGCGGAATGGATCCCTACGCGTCAACTGTGTCATCGCTCCACCTCCTTGTCCTCCTGACTTTGAATGGTGCCCTCAATTCCCAATCACCGATATCATCCCATGAGCGCATTAGATTGGCGTTAGAAGGCCCTTAGAGCTCCATTAGAACAAGAAGCCCCCCACACACGGGGGGGGCAGATCCGGGAGGTCTTCTGGCTCGGGGCGTCACATAGCCTACGCTGGGGCCTCCTCCTCTCGCTCCGGCTCGCCGTGCTCGAAGTCAACAAAGCGATAGCCCGTTCCTATTTCGGTGAAGATGTAACGCGGGTTGGAGGGATCAGGTTCGATCTTCTTCCGCAGGTAGCTGATGTAAAGCCGAAGATTCTGGATTTCGTCCTCGCCGTACTCATAGCCCCACACCTTCGACAACAACGTCTCGTGCGGCACGACCCAGCCGGCGTTCTCCACCAGGTGGTACAGCAGCCGAAACTCAGTGGGTCGGAGATGAATATGCTCGCCCTCAACAATGACCTCGCGTCTGTTGAAATCGATGCTCAGGCGATCGTCAATCTCCACGATCGACTCCTCCGGGCCGGCCGGGGGCTGGGCTCGACGGAGCACAGCCTTGACGCGACTGGCGAGTTCGCGGGCACTGAAGGGCTTGGTTACGTAATCATCCGCACCAAGCTCCAACCCGCGCACCTTGTCTTCCTCTTCGTCCCGCACGGTGAGCATGATCACCGGCACATTGGAGATCTCTCTCAACATCCGCAGCGTCTCGAATCCGTCCAACTCCGGCATCATCACATCAAGGATGACCAAGTCCGGCAGCTCCGTGCGGACCTTGTCGAGCGCCTGGATGCCGTCACGTGCTTCGATAACGTGGTATCCCTCCAACTCCAGATTCATACGTATGAATCTGGTCATCCGGGGCTCGTCATCGACAACCAGGATCAGTCCGCTACCATTGTCCGTCACGCGCTACCTCCGTTCCATCACTCACGAATAAACGTGACGACCTCTTCCTCAGCCTCACTGGGCAGAATCTCCATACAGTGGATTCGCCGCCACGGGTAGACCACGGCATCCGTCTCCGGCAAGACGTAGGGGACCTCCCCCCCATCGCGGTGCCGCACGTTACGAACCACGACCACCTGGTCCGTCGGTTGAGGCAGCCGCTCTATCTCGCCAACCACGGATTCCTCATTCAGGATGTGAATCAGCACAGTGTGCGGCATGTCCAGCTCTCCATTCAAAATCTCACTCTTCGACCGCGACCTTGAGTTCGACCCGAGCGCGGGTCCGCCGTCCGCTCACTGGCCCGGCGGCTCTGGGCATCGCGCAGAACTGCACGTGATGGGCGCGCTGGATCGCCTCTTGCGTCGCGGAGGCACCAGGTACAGCATAGGTGTGGTTGTTCCATATCCACGAGGGCCTAACCCAGCGGGGACCGCCAGAGGATCACGGTGACGTTATCTCGCCCACCGGCCTCGTTCGCGGCAGCCACCAGATTCTGACACCCTTCCTGAAGAGAGGGGGCTCCTCTGATCAGATTGGCAATATCCGCCTCACTCACCATCCCCCAGAGGCCATCGCTACACAGCAACAGGCGCTCACCACGTGGGATACTTCGCACGTGGGTGTCCACTTCCAGCGCGCGGCTTTGGCCGACGGCCCGGTACAACACGTTCTTCTGCGGATGAACGGCTGCCTCATCCCGCGTGAGTTGGCCCGTCTCAACCAGACGATCCACCAACGAATGATCGTTCGTAATCTGCTCCAGACCCGCCTCATTAAGCATGTAGGCTCGGCTATCTCCCACGTGAGCGATGTAGGCCTGCAAGCCCACCACCAGGGCACACGTCAGCGTCGTGCCCGCTCCCGGCACGTGATGAGACACAGCGTCGTTCGCCGCACGCACGGCGCCAATGAGAACCTCTGTCGGGGCTGGCTCATCAGCGTCGCGCTCCGTGCCGATCAGGGAGGGCAGATAGCATCGTTCCGCGACGTAATGAGCCGTTACCCGGGCCGCCAGAGAGCTCGCAACCTCGCCAGCCCGGTGCCCTCCCATCCCATCGGCCACAACGAACAGACCGAACGAGCGTCGCGGGTCGTCGCCATCCTGCGCAGCTGTGATCAGCAGAGCGCTGTCCTCGTTGTGATCACGCATCCTGCCCACATCGGTGGCCCATCCCACCTCAAACTTGGAGAGCGCAGGCGAGGGCCGTCGGGCAACCGAAGGGTCTGACTCCGGGGGTGATTCGTCCTTCCCCATCAGCAATCCGCGCAGAAAACCCATACTCGCTGTTGAACCGGCCTCCTCTCACGCAGGGAGGGCGTAAACATGGCAGTCACAGGAGCCGACGTAAATCACCCCATCCGCAGCGGCGGGCGAGGACGTCACCGGGCCATCGGTCCGAAATCTCCACCTCAGATCGCCTGTCCTGGCGTCGAGACTGTACAGACAACCGTCCACCGACCCGAAGTAGACCGCTCCGTTGAACAGAAGCGGGGATGACGTCACCTGACCGTCCGTCGCGTGGCGCCAGACGAGCCGTCCACCCCCCGCTTCCAATGCGTACAAGTGACCATCGGCAGAACCGACAAAAACCATATTGCCACTCACCGTGGGCGACGAGATGACGGGACCATCCGTACGGTACCGCCACGCCAGCCACCCCGATCGACGGTCGAGGGCGTAGACGACCCTATCTTGACCGCCCACGTAGACCATCTCGTCCGCAATTGCCGGAGACGAGGTCACGCCCCTTCGCGCACGGAAGCTCCAGCGGACATTGCCACCCGTGTTCACGGCATAGATAGTGCCCCCTTCACACCCGATGTAAATGGCATCATCGCCGATCGCTGGCGACGAGCGCACTCTGCCCTCGGTCTCGAACCTCCAGGCAAGGCGACCGTTTTGAACGTTAACCGCGTACAGATGATGATCATCAGAGCCGAAAAAGACGTGACCAAACGCAGCCCGGGGTGACGACCACACCTTGCCTTGAGTGGGACACGTCCAGCGGATGCGCCCGCTGTCCTCGTCAACAGCGTAGAGGACACAGTCTGCCGACCCGACGAGAACAATGTCCTCGTGCACACAGGGCGAAGAGGCGATTCCTCCATCTGCCGGATACTTCCACAAGCACTCGCCGGCCTCGGCGTCAAGGGCGTACAGGTTATGGTCATAACCACCCACGTACACTACCCCGTTGTGGACAGCGGGTGAGGATCGAATCTCGTCTTCAGAAGCAAAACGCCACAGCGGAGAGATCGGGCCAGGCAGAGTTGCAGCGGTGCCAAAGGCAGTCGTAGGGCTCGACCTGCCAGCGGAGCAGAGGCGCCTCAGTGCGCGCTCCATCTCTTCGGCGGAACGATACCGGTCGTTGCAGTCGTACTCCAAGGCACGGTTCACGACCTCAACCAACTCCTCAGAGACAGCGGGATTCGTCTCCTGGATCGGACGCTCCTGGAAGGAGAACGGGGGCTCCAAACGCGGGTCGCGCTTGCTCAGCAGATGGTGCATCGTGGCCCCCAGAGCATAGACGTCCACTCGGGGATCAGCGACGCCCTGATACTGCTCCGGCGCCGAGTAGCCCTCGGTCCCGATCATTGTGCCCTTCCTGCCGCCTTGAAACATCTTGGCGATTCCGAAATCGATCAGTCTGATCCGCCCGTATTCATCGAGCATCAGGTTTGATGGCTTGATGTCACGAAAGACGATCGGGCGAGGTTCGTGACTGTGGAGGTAGTCTAGCACTTCACAGACCTGGATGGCCCAACTGACGACCTTGGCCTCCGGCAGGAGGCCTTTGGTCTCGGCGAGAACCGTCTCTAGATCCTTGCCGCGCACGAACTCAAGCACCACGTAACTGCGGTTCGCGTCGCTGAAGCAATCGTAGATTCGGACAATGCCTGGATGGCTCAGGGCCGCGAGTATGCTCGTCTCACGCTCGAAATTGCGGAGGATGATCGCTCGCACCTCCGGGTCATTGGCGCTGTTGACCATCTCCTTTACCGCGCAGACGCGCTTCACCCCAGAGAACCGGAGGTCCTGTGCTTTGTAGACCACGCTCATGCCGCCAATGGCTAACACGCCCAGAATGCGGTAGCGGTGTTGGAGGAGATAGGCTTCCGGGAGGCGCCCTTCAACCGAATCGAGCGACTGATGAACGGACCTGGTCCCCTCAACGCGCTCTGCCGCGGGATCTCGCTGCGTTCCTTCGGCACGCTCAGCAGAACCGGGCCAGAGGCCCTCAGTGTTGGGCGTGTCGAAGGAATCTGAGGGTGTCATGATTATCTAGCGGAGTGGGATCACTCGATGGCAGTATAATCCTGGGCAATTATAGAGTCAAGTAACGAAACACGCAACGGGGTGTTGTGCGGTGTAGAAGACACAAGTCTGCCTTCACGCCTTAAGTTGCACCTGTGTATCCCCATGCTATAATCCAGGCAATCAGAATTGCTGTTTGCCCCAATGAGAAGACCGGAAGCTCCTGTAGGCATGGTCACCAAACGTCAGCTCGGCATCTTTGTCATCACCCTCGCTACCCTGAGCATCCTCGGTACTGTCGCTGTGGACGCCTTCAACGCCGGCCAATGGAGCGGATTCGGCCCTTTGCAGCGAATCGGGGTCGGTCTCGGACTGGGCGCCGTTGTGGTGGGCGTGATCTTGGTGTGTTTGGGGGACCGGCCGGCCTGACACAGACCACGATGAACCCAGCCCTATCGCGCATCCTCAGAGGTCTCACTGCGGTGCTCGCTGTTCTCGCCATCGCCGCTTACGTAGGCTATCTGGCCATCTACGTCTCGTACGCAGTGGACCTCTTCCGTTGGCCCTTTGACTACGATCAAGGGGAAGGATTCGAGCTCTACGACGCCATTCTGTACAGGCGGGGCGAGTGGCCCTACCGCGACAACGCCGCCTTCCCTTTCTACGCCTCCAACTACCCGCCCATGTTCCATCTGTTGATCGTCCCTTTACTCCCCATCTTCGGCCCCCGCCTGATCGCCGGCAGGCTACTGTCCTTTGTCGCCACCCTTATCACTGCGGGCACCCTGTTCGTCGTCGTTCGACGCAATACCCAAGACGTTGACCGCGACTGGATGACAGCCTGGTTGGTTCCCACGCTCTCCGGTCTCGGCTTCCTCGCCTCCAACTATGTCCACCAAATTGGCCCGCTGTCCCGAATGCACATGACGCTGGTGATGTTCGAGACACTGGCTATCGCCTTCATCGCCGGGTTCGAACACCCCAGGCACGGCAGGCGGAACCTGATCTTGGGCCTGGTTATGCTCTTCTGTGCCGGCTATACCAAACAGACCGCGGTGTTTACGGTGGCAGCAGCTCTGTCGTACGTCTTTCTGAGGGACATCAAGAAAGCCATCGTGGGCGGCGCAGGGTTAGCTATTGCTGCCGGCTCTGTCTTCTGGCTGATCAATGTGGCCACAGAGGGCGCATGGTGGGTCAACATCATCCAGGCTAACGTCAATGCGTTCGACTACCAACGATCGCTGTTTCTCTTCGGACAGTGGTTCCGTCTGCACACCCTGTTTGCGATCCTGGCCGTCGGCTATTTGGTCTACGAGCTGTTCTGGGATCGGTTGTCAGCCTATTCTGTGTGGTTCTTGTTCGCCCTTGGCGTCGGGGCCCTCAGCGGGAAGTGGGGAGCAGGGTTCGGCTACTTCAATACGGCCGTCGCCGCTGCCTGTCTGACCTCCGGCCTCTGTCTGGGCAAATTGCGCCATGCGATACGGAGATCAGAGCTGCGCATTCGACGACTTGACGTTTCGGCTCGGCCGCTGTTGGCGGTGATGATCCCGGTGCTGTACCTGTTGCAGGCCCCGCGTATGCTCCATCTCCCCACCTCCGGCCCTGTATTTGGACCGGTGTCCCGCGCGCTCGGGGTGGACGATGAACTCGCGTATGGGAAAGGCGACAACCTGGCCTCAACACACTGCGCTCCGGTCGAATATCACGACGCTATGGGTTACACGCAGCTTGGGCATCCGCTCACACCTGAAGACCACGCAGCAGGGGACCGACTCATGGCCCTCGTCCAGGCCGCAGACGGTCCAATCCTGAGCGAGGAGGCCATGTTCAGTATCCTTGCCGACAAGCCGGTGGTGACTAACCCGACCCAGCTGCTTAACCTCTATAATAACGGCCTCCTTGACACGTCTGAGATCATCGACTACGTGAATCGGCAGAGGTTTGATCTGGTCATCTTCCGTGCCCAGTTCTATCCGCCGCCTGTCCTTGAGGCTATCGGCCAAAACTACGAACCCGTGGAGCACGTATGCATGAATGGGTTCTACTACCACGTTCTGCGCCCCAAGGACGGATCGGATCGTGTATCCACGCTCCCCCAGCTTTGTTCGCTCAGATGAAGGAGGAGGGGAGATGGACAAATTCGGCGCCAGGGGTCAGAATCGCCGTCGGCCGGGTCTCCGTTGTCATCGCCGTGGCCGTCATCACTGCGATCGTCACCGGTGGTAGGGCCCCCGCTCCCCTGTTCTGAGACTAATGGGAGGAAGAATACGCATGATCGGTATTCTGACAGATACAACAGCCAGCATCCCGAATAGACTGGTGGAGAAGTTGCGGATCGAGATTGTGCCCTACTACATCCACCGCGGCTTGATAACCCTTCGTGACATGGTTGACGTCAAGCCGACGCAGTTTGCAGATTGGCTGGCACAGGCCAAGCGACTGCCCACGACCTCTAATCCTGCCCCGGGCGACTACTTGAAAGGCCTGAAGAATCTGGCCGCCCGGGTGCACGGCATCATCGCCCTCACGATGACATCCAAAGGAAGTGGGGCTTATCAATCGTGCCGGGCAGCTGTCGAGATGTTCAGGGAACATACGCCCGATCTGCGAGTGGAAGTCGTGGACACGCTCCAGGTGGCTATGTCGCAGGGTTGGGCCGCAATCGAGGCTGCTCGCGCGGCCACGGAGGGCCGCGGCTTTGACGATGTGTTGCGGCGGGCACGAGAGGTCGCCCAACAGGGAATGATGATTCAGACAGCGGACACGCTGCGGTACCTCCACATGGGGGGACGGATTGGCAAGGCCCAACATCTCGTCGGTTCGCTGCTCAACATCAAGCCCCTCATCGGCCTGGAAGGCGGAGAAATCGTTGCTCTTGGGACGACACGGAGCCGGCTCAGGGCCTACCGCCGCATGGTCGATCTGATGCAGGACAGAGTCGGAGAGGGAGCGCGCATCAAAGTCGCATTCACCCACGTGGCGGCACAGGAACAGCTGGGGAAGCTACAGACCATGGTCACGGAGCGGTTCGACTGCCTGGAGACAGTCGTCACCGAGCTCTCTCCGGCGCTCGCTGTTCACTCCGGGCCTGGGACAGTCGGGGTCAGCTTTTTCCCTACCCCATAGGCAGATGGGCGTTCGGCGGCGACGCGGGACCGATCCCGGGTTCCCGTCCAGCTCCAGACCCTCCGAGGCGGCGACTGAGAGCCAGCAGGTGCCCGCGCTTGGGGTGTCGCGAACCAGGCGATCGAGCATCTTCGTTCCCAGCTCCCCTTACAGGTGCTTCACAGGCATAGAAAAAGGCCCGAGAGTATTCGGGCCCTTCCGCTCCACGATTCCTGACGTGGGCGAGCGAGGCTACGACTCGACGACTACTTCGTCCGAGACACTCTCCGGCGCTCTCTGCCCTAACTCCGCCCACTCCGTACGCGGCTGGAAGACCAATCCCTCATCCCCCACGTCGACCACGACCACGTCGCCTTTCTCGAAGTCACCACGCAGCAGCTTGACGCTGAGCGGGCTCTCCACGTGGCGCTGCAGCGCGCGACGCAGCGGTCGCGCACCAAACTGAGGATCGAAACCCTCACGGGCCAGCCAACTGCGGCTCGCGCCCGTCAGCTCCACATCCAGTCCCAGCTCGGCCAACCGCTCCTTGACCTCTTCCATCTGCAAGTCCACGATGCGCTCCATGTCGTCGACGTCGAGATTGTTGAAGACGATCACCTCATCGATGCGATTAAGGAACTCGGGCCGGAACGTTTGCTTGAGCTGTCTCTCGATCTTGTCCTGACTGGTGCTCCCCTCCTGACTGCTCGCACCTGCCTGCATGAAGCCAAGAGTTCCGCCTTGATGGGCGAACTCAGTGCCGATATTCGACGTCATAATGACGACTGTATTGCGGAAGTTCACGATATGACCCTGTCCGTCGGTCAGTCTCCCTTCGTCGAGAATCTGAAGCAGGGCGTTCCAGACATCCGGATGCGCCTTCTCGATCTCGTCGAACAGAACAACGCGATAAGGTCGCCGACGCACCGCCTCGGTCAATTGACCCCCGCGCTCATGGCCGACGTATCCTGGCGGTGCACCGAAGAGCCTGGAAACCGTGTGGCGCTCCCGATACTCGCTCATGTCGATGCGTACCAGAGCGTCCTCGTCGTCAAAGAGGAACCAAGCCAGCACCTTCGCCAACTCGGTCTTGCCCACTCCGGACGACCCCAAGAAGATGAAGCTCCCGATAGGTCGGTTGGGATCCTTCAGGCCTGAGCGTGCGCGCCGGATGGCATCGGAGACGGCCGCCACGGCCTCGTCCTGCCCCACGATCCGCGTGTGTATCGCCTCCTCCATCCGCAGCAGCTTCTCGGCCTCTGTCTCCATCATCCGCGCCACCGGGATGCCGGTCCAGTTCGCGACGACCTCCGCGATGTCCCGCTCCTCAATCGTCTCGTCGAGTTGGTTCTCCTGCTCCCACATCCCGCGCTTGAGGTTGAACTCGGCCCGGACATTGATGCGCTTCGTCTTCAGCTCCGCCGCCCGCTGATAGTCTTCCAGCCCGCTGGCCGCATCAATCTCCGTCTGAAGCTGCTGAAGCTCTGCCTGCAGCTCCTTCAGCTCCGGAGGAAGCGTATGCAGCGCCACCCGCAGCTTGGCCGCCGCCTCGTCCATCAGATCGATGGCCTTGTCGGGGAGACGCCGATCGGTGACGTAGCGATGCGAGAGGCGCACGGCTGACTCGATCGCATCATCCGATATATGCACCTTGTGGTGTGCCTCATATCGATCACGGAGCCCCTTCAACATCTCAACCGTCTTCTCCACGGAGGGCTCATCGACAAAGACGGGCGCAAACCGACGCTCCAGCGCGCCGTCACGCTCGATGTATTGGCGGTACTCGTCCAACGTCGTCGCGCCGACACACTGTAGCTCGCCACGAGCCAAGGCAGGCTTCATCATGCTGGAGGCATCCAAGGCTCCCATACCGGCTCCTGCACCCACCACATTATGCAACTCGTCGATGAAGAGAATGATCTCGCCCTCGGAACCCTGAATCTCCTCAATGGTCGCCTTCAGGCGCTCCTCGAACTCACCCCGGAAGTGCGTGCCCGCGACCATCGAAGCCAGGTCGAGTTGGACGACCTCTCGACCGATGAGTATCTCTGGCACGTCGCCCTCGGCGACCTTCTGGGCCAGACCCTCCACAATCGCGGTCTTGCCCACGCCGGGCTCGCCGATCAGGACCGGGTTATTCTTCGTACGCCGGCACAGAATCTGAATCACACGTAGGATCTCGCCATCCCGTGCGATCACCGGATCCAACTTCCCCTCGTGAGCCATCTGGGTCAGGTTCCGGCTGTATTTCTCGAGTACGCGATACCGCGCCTCCGCCCGTCGATCAGTTACTCGCTTCCCGCCGCGCAGTTCCTCGATCACCTCATAGATGCGATCCTTCGAGATTCCTTTCTCTCGCAGGATCCGCGCCGGCAATGTATCCTTCTCGCTGGCGATGGCCAGGAAGATATGCTCTGTCGAGATATAGTCATCCTTCAGGAGATTCGCCTCGGCGTTTGCTCGATCGAGTACCCGTTTGACCCGTGGCGTGATGAACACTTGCCCCATCCCGCCACCGCCATAGACGTTGGCCTTGGCGCTGTCCTGCAGCTCCTCGTCAAGCCTCTCCTTCACCTCTTCAACGTTGGCTCCAAGACGCTGCATCAGATCCGAAATCACGCTCTCCGGCTGTTCGAGGAGCGCCAGAAAGATGTGTTCCGTATCCACTTGCGTGTGCCCGTAGCGTCCCATAATCTGGACGGCGCGTTGGGCCGCCTCTTGTGCACGCTCGGTAAAACGATCCAGCCTCATCATCGGCCAATACTCTCCTCTAGCCTACCTTTCGGTGCGCCTTCTGACCCGGTAGGAGCATCCGCCAGAAGACTTTGTGTAGATTATACCCCAGAACCCCTCATCGGACAAAGAAACAGGCACCGGAGCGCGGCATTCGCGGCCCCGGTGCCGTTTGACGTCAACCCTACGCCGGAACTGGTTCTGCCTCTGCCCTCTCGAACCTGATGTCACCGTCGGGTGCCTCCAAGCGCACCGTATCGCCCTCGTCGAATTCACCGCGCAAGAGCGAAAGCGCCAGCGGATCCTGCACCTGACGCTGGATGACACGCTTCAACGGTCGGGCGCCGTAGACCGGGTCATAGCCAGCCTCGGCCAGGTGCCGACGCGCCTCGTCCGTCAGCTCCAGCGCCATCTTGCGCTCCTCCAGCAGAGCACGCAGCCGGCGCATCTGAATATCAACGATCTTGCGCAGATCCTCCTTGGTCAAGCTGCGGAAGAGAATGATCTCGTCGATGCGGTTCAGGAACTCCGGCCGGAAGATGCGATCCAGTTCCTCCATCACCTTATCCCGAGCCTCCTCGATGCCCAGATCCTTTATCCAGCGGCTGCCGACGTTGCTCGTCATGATGACGATCGTATTGCGGAAGTCGACCGTCCGCCCCTGACCGTCCGTAAGCCGGCCCTCGTCGAGCAGCTGCAAGAGCGTATTGAAGACCTCCGGATGGGCTTTCTCGATCTCGTCGAACAGCACCACGCTGTAAGGCCGGCGACGGACCGCTTCGGTCAGCTGACCCGCCTCCTCGTATCCCACGTATCCGGGCGGTGCACCGATGAGTCGGGACACCGTGTGACGCTCCTGGTACTCGCTCATGTCGATACGGATCAACGCCTCCTCCGTATCGAAGAGAAACTCAGCCAGCGCTCGTGCCAGCTCCGTCTTCCCCACCCCGGTAGGACCCAGGAAGATGAACGTGCCAATCGGCCGGTCTGGATCCTGCAAGCCAGCCCGTGCACGGCGGACGGCGTTCGACACCGCCTCAACCGCCTCGTCCTGGCCCACCACGCGCCGGTGCAGCGCCTCTTCCATGCGGAGCAACCGCTCTCGCTCGCCCTCCAGCAGCTTGGACACAGGGATGCCGGTCCACTCAGAGACAACCTCAGCGATCTCCTCCGAGCCCACCTCCTCCTTCAGCATCGCGCCATCCTCCTGGAGGTCGTTCAGCCGCTGCTCGTGAGTCTTCAGTTGCTTCTCCAGCTCAGACAGACGACCGTACTGCAGCTCCGAGGCTCGCTCGTAGTCGTGGGCACGCTGAGCCTCCTCGATCCGGTGACGAACCCGATCGATCTCTTCTTTCGTCTGCCGCACCGCCTGAATCGCCCTCTTCTCCTCCTCCCAGCGGGCGCGCAGCGCCTTCCGCCTCTCCTCGAGATTGGCGAGTTCCCTCTCCAGGTTCTCGAGACGCTCTCGGCTCGCCTCCTCGTCCTCCTTCTTGAGCGCCTCACGCTCAATCTCGAGCTGCATGATGTGCCGATCAACCTCATCGAGCTCGGATGGCTTGGAGTCGATCTCCATGCGCAGCCGGGAGGCTGCCTCGTCGATCAAGTCGATTGCCTTGTCGGGCAGCTGGCGATCGGCGATATACCGATCACCGAGCGTAGCGGCCGCGATGCAGGCCGAATCCTTGATACGTACGCCGTGGTGGACCTCGTAGCGCTCCTTGAGCCCGCGGAGGATGCTGACTGTATCCTCCACCGATGGTTCATCGATGTAGACTGGCTGGAACCGGCGTTCGAGGGCCGCATCCTTCTCAATGTACTTCCGGTACTCGTCAAGGGTCGTCGCGCCAATGGCGTGAAGCTCACCGCGTGCCAGCTTCGGCTTCAACATGTTGCCCGCGTCGACGGCGCCCTCAGCTGCTCCAGCACCGACCACGGTGTGCAACTCGTCGATAAACAGGATGATCTGACCCGCAGCCTCCGTCACCTCTTTGAGTACAGCCTTGAGGCGCTCCTCGAACTCGCCACGATACTTGGCGCCAGCGACCAAAGCGCCCATATCGAGCTCAATGATGCGCTTGCTCTTCAACCCTTCCGGTACATCACCGCGAGCGATCCGCTGCGCCAGCCCCTCGGCAATCGCGGTCTTACCCACGCCAGCCTCTCCAACCAGAACCGGGTTGTTCTTGGTGCGACGATTGAGGATGCGCATCACACGCCGTATCTCCTCATCGCGCCCAATCACAGGGTCCAGCTTCCCTTCCCGAGCCAGCTGAGTCATGTCGCGACCGTACTTCTCCAACGCCTGGTACGTCGCCTCTGGATGTTGACTCGTGACGCGCTGACTCCCTCGAATCGAGGTCAGTGCACGCAGCACGGCATCCTCCGTGACGCCGTAGGCCGCGAGGAAGCGGGCCGCATCGCCGCCTGTCGTACCGGTCAGCGCCAGCAACAGATGCTCGGTGCTGGCGTACTCGTCGCGCATTCGCCTGGCGGCGTTCTCCGCCTCTTCCAGGACCCGACCCAACTGGCGCGACATCCCAACCTGCGCCGCCGCGCCGCGGATCTTGGGCTTCTTCTTCAGCTCGCCCTCCAGCGACAGCGCCATCTCCCGGGGGTTGGCCTCCAGCTTCTGGACAACCTGCGGCACGATCCCCTCGGACTGGCGTAGCAGCGCAAGAAGCAGGTGCCCCGGTTCGATCTGGCCGTGGTCATACTTGCCCGCCAACGACTGGGCTTCCATCACGGCCTCTTGGGCCTTCTGGGTGAACCTGTTTAGATTCATAAGAACCACCCACCAACTAGACTAGAAACACTAAAACTCTCTGCAAGACGTCCCATCGTTTGCAGAGTACGGTATATTCAAGACAAGATAAGAACGTGACACAAACGCATGATGCTTCCACTCAGATCATACCCAGTCTCCATTAGAGCGCCGTTAGCGTTGCATTGGATTTCTATATGAGGATTGCCCCTCTGAAACGCGTAAAGGGCCGCATTAGCGGCCCTTTAGGTTTGCTGCCTGCACCCGGATCAAGCGGTGCGCGCCACCGACCGATCAGCACACGTCCGACGCCATACCTTCTCTACCCTCAACGGGGGAGAGGACAGCTAGTACCGCAGCAGCGCCCCCACTCCAAACTCCTTCGCTTTCGGGTTATCGTCCACCACCTCGACCTCGCCCCCCTCCTCGATCACTTTCGTAACCAGGGCCTCAGCGGCGTCGGGGATCTCCATGAAGTCGCCTCCGCAGAAAGGACACTTCTTCAGAGGATGATCGGTGATATAGCCGCAGTGCTCGCACTGATAGCCAGGCTCGTGATAGTGACGATCGATCACCAGTGTCTGAACCCGGCCCTCGTGGGCGGCACCCAGAGTGTCCGCCAGGCGAATCACGCCATTGCTGCCCTTCGCCGCGGCGGTGAACACGGCATCTACAACGGCCTCCTTGCGCCCCTCCTCGACCTGCTGCAAAATCTCCAGCGAGCGCTCTCTTATCTCCGGCTCTGGTGCATTCATGTCGGCGCTAAATGTGCCGATCACTCTATCCTGGAGATGCTTGGGCAGTGCCTCCTGAAACCTGACCACCATCCGGTCAGAACCCCCGATGACCAGGCGTTGAGGCTCGTGGTCCTGACAGAACGACTCGATCACCTGAACCGCATCGCGGATATTTCGTCTCACGACCTCTTCCTCATGCTGACTCGAAATCGGAGCACCGCCCCGGCGACCGTGCCCACCGGAGGACCCCCGCCCCCGCTTCAACTTACGCACATCTTCACCAACGAACTCGTCACTGGCTCGCAACTCGCCCAGATCAAACAAGAACAGCCGCGCCTGACGTCGATCCACAATCGCCACGGCGTAGCTCCCGTAAGCATCGACGAGCTCCGCCAGCGGGGTGATATAAGGCCGATGAGCCACCGTCACACCGGAGGGGACCGGCATAGCCAAAGAGTACGCGCGCCAGAAACCCGTCTCCTGACACGAGAACACGGCCGCTCCGCGGCCTGACCAATCGTACTCATGGTCGAAGAACGCCTCCACCGCCTCAACGTCCTCGGCAGCAGCCATTCCCTGGGCCTCCTTCAGCATCTGCCGCAACTCGAGCCTGTATTCATCCCGCGTGCGATCCGTAGGGTCGACATTCAGATAGACGCTCAACACCGGTGCCTCAGCTCTGTATGCTGCAAGCTCGCGCAAGTCGTCTCGATCCAACATACATTCACCCCTTTCAGTTAGACGTCAGCTAACGTTCGTCCCACGTTGATGACCAGATCTCCACGGGAGCTCAAGGCCTCTTTCCCAGCGTCACTGAGACTTCCATCTGCTCCTCGCCACGGATGACGGTCAGCGTCACCTCCTGCCCGACCTCCGTGTCGCTCACGAGATAGGCGACCAGGTCATCGAAGGTCCAGAGCTCCTCACCATCGATCGCGATGATAATGTCACCGCCGGCAACGAGCGACTGCCCCATGACCTCGACCTCGCGATCCCCTCCCTGCAGGCCGGCCTCGGCAGCAGCGGTACCGGGCTGAACCTCAGCGACGAGCACCCCGTGGTCCACGGACAGCCCCAACGGTTCAGCCAGCTCGGCCACGGCGAAATTCCGGTCGGAGGTGATGCCGAGATACGGATAGTCGTATGCCCCCTTCTCGATCAGGTCAGGCATGATCCGCTTGACGGTGTTTACCGGCACGGCGAATCCAACCCCGGCGTTCAGCCCTGTCGCCGAGCGAATAGCAGTGTTCACGCCAACGACGCGTCCTCGCGAATCGAGCAGAGGCCCGCCAGAGTTACCCGGGTTAATCGACGCGTCGGTCTGGATGATCTCGGGATTGGAGAACGCCCCGCCCTGCAGAATCTGCGAGGTCAGTGTGCGCCCCACGGCGCTGACCACGCCGGCGGTCATCGTCCCTTGCAGGCCGAACGGGTTGCCGATGGCAACCACCCGCTGACCTACCTTGAGCTCGTCCGAATCGCCCAACTCCAGGGGTCGCAGACGCTCGGAAGGGACGTCGACCTTGATCACCGCGATGTCGGAGTAGGAGTCACGGCCCACCACCTCGGCGCCATGCGTCACTGTACCGTCGTAGAAGGTGACCTGAAGCGCGTCGGCATTCTCGACCACGTGGCTATTTGTGACGATATGTCCCTCTCGGTCGACTATGAAACCGGACCCACTACCCAGCGGCCGCACACCACCCCCCTGCTCCAGAAGAACCTCAATGTAGACCACAGCAGGGTTGACCCGTTCGTAAAGATTGATGAGCAAAGCATCCTGCGCATCTACCTCCGCCAGTTCCTCGTCCGAGAGTGGCGTGGCCGTGGGGACTACGGCAGAAGACGAAGGCGTCGAAGGTGACGCCAACGGGGTGGGCTCAAACACAAGCTGCTGGGCCCTGCAAGCCAGTGTAGGCAGGACCACGAGTGCCAGGAGAAGCAGGAGACGCCTCTCTGCTCTCATTCTTATCTCCTTCCCCTAATACGCACGAGCTCATCGAAGAGCTCTCGCTCACGGGCGCTCAGATTTTCCGGAATCTGCACCTCCACGGTCGCCAGAAGGTTCCCTCGCCGGCTCGGGTCGCGGGAGTTCGGCATGCCCCTGCCGCGGAGCCTGAACGTCTGCCCACCCTGGGTCCCGGGAGGGACCCTCAGCGAGACGTCGCCGTTGAGCGTGGGCACACGCACCTGACCGCCCAACACGGCGGTGTAGAGATCGACATTGACATTGCAGCGAAGATCGTCGCCTTCGCGTTCGAAGACAGCGTGAGGACTTACGGTCACGTTGAGATAGAGATCACCAGTCGGGCCCCCGCCCGCGCGCGGATACCCCTGCCCAGCGACGCGCACCTTGGACCCGGTCGTCACACCAGGAGGTATCGTCACACGAATCCGGCGCCCGCTCTTCTCCAGGACCCGGCTGGTGCCGTTCAGTGCCTCCTCCAGGCTAATCGTGACGTTGGCCTCGGCATCCCCGGATCCAGAACTACCCCGATAACCACGGGCCCCTGGCGCACGTCCGAAAACGTCCTCGGCTGTCCGGACCCGCGCCCCGCCCATTCCTCCAAACAGGGCGTTGAAAAAATCGGAGAACGCTCCAGCGCCCGAGCCCCCAAAGAGATCACTCAGATCGCCACGCCACTTGACACGCGCCCCACCCGGCATGCCGGTGAACCACTGGGACCAGTCGTATCGCCCGGGATCACCTCCGCCACGCTGCCACTGCTTCCAGCTCTGGCCCAAGCGGTCATACTTGGCCCGCTTGTCTGGATCACCCAGTACCTCGTAGGCTTCGTTGATCTCCTTGAACTTCTCCTCAGCCTCTTTGTCGTCGGGGTTGACGTCGGGGTGCCACCGGCGAGCCAGCCGTCGAAAGGCCTGTTTGATGTCTCGCTCACTTGCGTCGCGACCAACGCCGAGGGTGTCGTAGTAGTCCTTATACTTCATCCATCATCCTATCCTTGGGAAATCATTCTATACGTTTAGCCTACCAGTGTCAAGCAGCCGGACTTCAGCGACGCCTGCGTCCATCATCCACACGTGCGGATACACCCGCCAGAGACGAGAAAGCGGAGACAGGGAAGCCCCGTCTCCGCCTTATCCGCGTCCGTTCCACAATCACACGTTGGTCTTCGACGCCCTACATGTAGTCTCTGACCTCTTCTTCGGGTTCCTCGGCCTCTTCAGCCTCAGCCTCACCGATGACCTCCACTTCTTCACCCTCTTCCGCCATGATCAGCTCTTCCTCGACCTCTGCCGCCGGCCGCTCCAGCTCAACCTCTTCCAGCGGCACGAGACGGGCGATCACTTCATCAGGGTCAGTCAAAATATCGACCCCGGACGGAACCGCCAGGTCGCTCACCAGAATGGCCTGACCAATCTCCGTCAGCTCCGACAGGTCGACCTCAATGGCATCTACCAGATCACCGGGTAGACACTCAACCTCAATCTCCGAGATGCCGTGGAGCATAATGCCTTCCTTCCGCTCCGCAACAGGTGACTCGCCCGTGGTCAACAGCGGAATCTCAGTCGTGATCGTCTCGCTCATCATGACGCGATAGAAGTCAACGTGCAGCAAATCCCCCGTGATGACGTCGCGCTGGACGTCACGAAGCAGCGCAAACTCCGCCTCGTCCGCGTCATCGACCTTGACGTTGATCAGCTGACTGCCGCCGATCTGCGACAAGACATCCTTCAAGTCGTGTCTGTCGAACTGGAGAGGGATCGGCTCAAAACCGTGGCCGTACATGACCCCGGGCACCCACCCCTGTCGACGCAGGCGCTTTACCTTGCTGCCGAGTACGGATCGTTTCTTCGCCTCTAGCTCAACTCGGCCCTTCTGACTCATCCCCTATACCTCCCAAGTACATCTCTCGCCCAATAAACGGGCAGGAGAAATATCCTGCCCGTGAAGCATATTCTAGCGCAAAGCATGCCTTTCGTCAAGCTTGGCCTGGACGTTCCAGTGTCACTATGGGTGCGCCAACCCACGAGAGAAAGCGACGCAGCAGGGGCGCCCTTCCTGGCGGTCACAGGCGCCCACCCTGGCGGAGCCGCCGTTCAACCTCTGGTCGACGTCTCTCGCCAGCGACCAGAACCCCGCTCCGCCCAGGCTTCCCTTGCCTGCGCCTGCTGTGCCAGGTATACTGGTCGCGACCCGGCATATGAAGGAGGACACCGATCTCTACCCATCGGTCGCCCGCTCCTCCAGAATCTCCTCGATCACCCCTTCGGCTTCCTCAGGCAGCGGCGGCACCTCGTGCTCTCCGAGGATTTTCCTTGCGCGCTCGTTGGCCCGAGTGAACATATCCTGCCTCCCTCGTTCCACCCACTCGTCGTGTCGATCGCGGTCGACAAGGTCTGGGTGCCACTGAGCCGACCTCCAATGCTCAAGTGTATGATCGTCGGACAGGTAGCCCCCGCCCGGCCGGACCCGAGCCGTGGCGTCCAGCGCCAACGTACGAGGGCTGACCTCGACACCCTCGACCAGGAAACGCGTCTCGCCGATGACCTCGTCGGCGATCACCACCGCCTCCATAGAGGATGTGGAGCCATACTCAATGTAGCCCACATCGTGCACCAGCGTCGCACGCGCGAGGAAGTTGGTCAGGATGGAGAACGTCATCTCGATCCCGGCCTGTGCGTCCACGACCTTGCTGTCCGTGGCCCCAGCCGCCGACCATCCCGGCAAGTTGTAGTAGCGCGCCAGATCCATCTGCGCCATCATCCCCAACGGCCACTCAGGGCTGCCATAGCTGACGATAGTGGTCTTCATGTCCATCGCCGCGGTGTTCATCCCGTAGATGTAGGGCGTGCCTGGATTGAGCAACTCGGCGATCACCAGCCCGACCAAGCATTCGGCGTTGCCCAGCGCCAGAGCGCCGGCCAGGGTGATCGGGCCACCGCCCCCAGTGTTCGGCGAGGGGATATACCCCGATGGGACGCCTTTCTGGGCACAGAAGATCAGCTTCTGCAACGACTCCTCGATGATCATCAGGGGCGAAATCGGCTCGGCATAGAGCAAGAAGAAGGGCTTCTCCCGCAGGGCCTGCTCGCTCCCCGCCACGGCCACGGCGATGCGATAGACATCCTCCACGTCGTCACGATCCTTAGCCGTGTACACGTTGGGCTTGACCGAGCCCCGAATCATCCCCACAAACTCGTGAATGTAGAGATCGTCTGCTGGCACATCGGACGGGTTGCCCATCGACATGATGAAGTCGATGTTGTCCAGCGCGTCGGACAGGCGTGCGATGTCCTCCACGTCCTGCGCCGTCGCACGTCGGCGCTCGCCCGTGTGCACGTCGAGCGTGAACGTCGTATCGGAGCCGGTCCCGAAGAACACCTTCCCCAGCTCCAAAGGCATGGTCAGGTTGCCCAGCCGATCGTGCATCGGTATGCGCGACGGAGCCTCGTCGATGGCATCTGTGACCAGATTCTCCGGTATCTTGATTCGACCGCCGGACTCCCAGGCGCCGGCCTCCAGGAGTATCTCACGCCCCTGCGCGTCCTGCATATCCACGCCGATCTTGGACAGAATCTCCAGCGTGGCGTAGTGAATCTCCCGCACCTGTTCGCCGGAGAGGCCGCGTGCGAACGGGTGCAACGTCGAAATCGGCAGTTGCTCGGTCACGAGAAATCACCTCCAGATCGTAGGAAGCGAGGCCCGAGGGGACACGTGAGATATGAATCCCACTTGACCTTTAGCCCACGCTACGACCAAGACCTAACACCGTCAGCTGACCACGACTCACTCTCGTAGCACTAGAGTGTCTGCAAACTCCTCTTTGATCCAGGCATCAACCTCCGGATCCAGTGGCTCCGGCTCGTGCGCGGTCAAGATCTTGCGCGCAGCTTCCTTGGCTCGGAGCCAGGCGTCAGTCTCGCCGTCCGCCTCCCACTCGTCCCGCCCCTGGCGGTCGAAGACATCCGACGGGTAGTAGTGTTCGGTCCGCATATAGCGCAGCGTGTGGTCGTCGCTCAAGTAGTGCCCACCGGGGCCGACCCGGCCGATCACGTCTACCGCAAGCGTGTCGTCGTCAACGTCGATGCCCCGGACGGCCCGCATCGCCATGCCCAGCATCTCGTTGTCGATCACGAACTGTTCATAGGCGATGGTCGACATATCTTCCAGCATCCCGGCAGCGTGATGGATGAAATTCGTACCCGCCAGTGCCACCTGGATGGCCGACTGCGCCTTCTCGATCCCGGCCTGGATGTCCGGAACCTTCGAATCTGTCATGCCGGCACTGTTGTAGATGGGCACTTGATACAGATGAGCCAGTTGGGTGATGGCCGCGTTGCTGATCCCTAACTCCACTGAGCCGCCCAGATACTTGCCGCTGCGCATATCGGCGGTGGCAGGAATCGGACCCATGATCACCGGCGTCCCCGGGTTGACCAGTTGGGTCAGCGTCAGACCGGACAGCTGCTCAGCGTTCAACTGAACCAGCGTGCCCGCCAGCGTGACCGGGGAGGTCGATCCCGCCATCGGTGCCGCCGAAAGGACGACGGGGATCTCTTGGCGACAGGTCTCGATGAGCAGCGTCGTTACGTCCGTGGCGAACTTCAGCGGGCTGACCATCCAGCTGGTGATGAAGGAGACAAGAGGGCGGGCGCGCAGTGCCTCGGGGCTACCAGCGATCTCCTCGCACATTGCCACCACGTCGCGGAGCCCGCGCAGGGTATAGACGCCGGCCTGCACGTGCTTGGTCGTATTCGCCAGTGCCGCGTAGTACTTACTGATCTCCACCTGATCCTCAGGGAGATCGGTAGGATAGATGGGGATCAGGTAGAAATGTATGTTGTCCAGAGCGTCCACGATGCGGGCCATGTCGCCCACGTCTCCCAATACCGCCTTACGGATCTCGCCGGTGTCCAGATCCAGCACCTGAAGCGCCGCGCCGCCGGTCCCGATGTAGACGCGCGCGTCCTCGAGGATCAGATCGTGTTCGGGATCGCGACCGGCCAATACAACCGTCGAGGCAGCCTTGTCGATGGCGTCCTCGATCAGCGAACGCGGAAGCCGCACGCGATCCTCCTCGACGGCTGCCCCGGCGTCCTCGAACAACTGCAGAGCTTCGGATTGACCCACCTGCACGCCAGTTCGCTCCAATACCTGCAACGACGCCTCGTGTATCTGTTGTACTTCCTCGTCGGACAGGGGTTTATACTGACCGCCTACCAATCCTTTCTCGGGAGCTTCCAGCTTGCTTCCCATGCGCAACCTCCTATTCCCCTATCGCGCAACGAAAAGGCTGGAGGCTCTCCCTTTCGCATCTGAGAAAAGCTCTCCAGCCAGATCGTTCACAGCTCCTTTTTCGAGTGAGCTGGCTGCGCGATCGAGCCGCTGTCCAGGCAAGGGCAAGCGGCCCACGCTTACCGGCTCAGCAAGTGGCACCAGCCAGCGACATCACTGCTTGTGCTCGCGGTAGTACTTGATGTAGTTCATCGCGTACTGATCGCGTCCCAGCAGCAGATCGGCCGCCAGGATCGACTGCTTGACTTCTGCGGCGTCGACGATGGGAGCGTTCACCCCAGCTCGAATGACCATCCCCAAAGCGACGCGGTTGATAACAGCACGGTCCGGGAGACCGAAGGACACGTTGCTATGACCCAACGCCTGATTGACTCCCAGCTCTTCCCTCACCAGGTCAATGGCGTTCAACGTGATGACGGCGGCATCGGGCTCAGCGCTGACAGTCAGGGCCAGGCAGTCGATCACGACGTCCTCTCGCGAGATGCCCAGTGACTCGGCGCGCTCAACAATCTTCCTGGCGATCTCCAGTCTTCTCTGAGGATCCTTTGGTATCCCCTCATCGTCCATCGTGAGACCAATGACTGCGGCCCCATACTCCGCAACCAGCGGCAGGACGCGTTCAAGGTTCTTCTCCTCACCGTTCACTGAGTTAACCAGTGGCTTGCCCTGGTACACCTCCAACGCCGCTTCCAAAGCGTCATGGTCCGCCGTGTCGATACAGAGTGGAGCACCGACAGTATTCTGGATGATTTGGATCGCCCGGGGCAGTACCTCCACCTCGTTCACGCTGGCAGCCCCAACGTTCACGTCCAGCACGTGCGCACCGTCCTCGAGCTGGCTGACGGCCTCGTCCTTAAGAACGTCAAGATTCCCCTCCGTAAGCTGTTCAGTTAGCCAGCTGCGCCCGGTGGGATTTATCTTCTCACCGATAATGACTGTGGGGAGCTCGGGGCTGATCCGAACGGTTCCCTCTGTGCCTGTCAGAATGGTCTCCATTTACACGTCTCCTTTCGTCGTGTGAGTTAGTACTAATTCCCTGACGTCACTCTGTGTTCTCGCTGACCGGCGCCAGGGTGCAACGACAACCTGCCGTGAAGACTAAGGGCGCCTAGAGATTGCTTCCACTTCCTCCGCCGAAAGCTCAAGTCGACGATCCTCGACTTTGACGACGACCGCAGACTTGAGCGGCACCAGATCGATGACTTCCCCCTCGCCATACGGCGTCCTCACACGGGTCTTACGTGGAGGAAGCCTTCTGAGCGCTTTGACGTAGTGGTCGTACTCATACGACAGGCAACAGCGCAGGCGATCACATAGACCCGTGATCGCCGAGGGATGAAGGGACACCCCTTGTTTCTTGGCCATTCTGATGGAGATGGAAGTGAACTCTGGAAGGAAGTGCGAACAACATCGCGGCCCTCCACACGCGCCGCACCCGCCCATGAGCTTGGCCCGGTCTCGGGGGCCGATCTTCAGCAGCTCGATCCGGGTGTCAAGTTGGCGTTGGAGCTGCCTTTCCAACTCGCCCAGATTCAAGTCGCGCTCGTCACTCCCATAAAGCAGCGTCAACCGCTTCCCATCGAGCGTGTACTCGGCGAGCACGACCTTGATAGGCAAGCCGAGTCTTTCGGCCTCGTCACAGGCAAGCTCCAGCGCCCTCGCCTCCTCCTTTTGCCACCGTTGGCGGAGCGCCAGCTCGCGGCCGGTTGCCCGCTGTTTGATTGGCTTCAGCACCCTCACGTCCTCGTCTTGGCGCGGCGGACGGACATTCACAACCTCGCCCAGCTGCATGCCGCGCACCGTCTCGACAAGCGCGAAGTCTCCAGGGCGAAGATCGTCGACTCCACTCGCGTCGAAGTGATAGATCTTTCCCGAGGGCTGAAAGCGGACACCCGCGACCAGCTGATCGCTGAATTCCGAGAGTCTCGATTCGCCGTGCGACACGTTCATTGCCCGCTACCGTTCCGCTTCACCTGGCGCCGACCGACACCCAGTGGCCTGCCCAGGCGTGGCAGCTACAGCCGCGGTGCATGCAGGGTTGCAGCGAGGCAGAGGATGCGATTGTCTCGATGTCGCAACATCCTCCTCCGTAGTGCCAAGGCCAGCCAGTTCTCACCGTCGCAGAGGCGATCCGCGTCATCACGGCCCCACGTATCCGAGCAGAGCCGCGACCAACTAGCACACGGTCCGTAGTCGGGGATGTAGAGGGAAGATCATCACCAATCAGTCTATGGTCGTTACCAACGCGCACCATAATTTATTCTACAATGCTTTCAGGGATTGGGCAAACCCCAGGCTTGGACGTGCCTCCTGGTGCTTGCTTGTGGATCCCAACAAGGTTATACTCAATCGCACGTCGATAGGACGCGTGTGCTCAAGATTCCAATTACAATGATGATTATTTGACAAATTGGAGGTCGCATGCTAGTATTTTTCGGACGCATCGCGGCGTCGTGAGCCACCGGACAGCTTTCTACCGACAGGTGCGATACGCCAAGAAGGAAGTGAGATCATGCAGGCTACCCGAGAACGGATTCTTAGGATCCTGAAGGAACGCGGTCAGGCCACAGTGAAGGAGTTAAGCGAGATGCTGGGCTTGACGACGGTCACCATCCGTCACCATCTCGATACCTTGCGCAGAGAGGACCTTGTGGCAGCACCGTCTGTCCGCCATCGCAAAGCCCCGGGGCGTCCCCAACACGTCTACACCCTGACCCAAGAGGCGAGCGATTTCTTCCCCAAGCGGTATGAACGACTGATCGACCTCCTGCTTGAAGAACTGCGCTCGCGCTTCTCGGACGACGAAGTCGAGAGCATGATGGAACGTATCGGGAGGCGTATAGCCGACACCATCACCATCCCTCACACCGCCGACCTTGAAGAACGTATTGCCGTCACGATCGACTTCTTGGACGAGCGAGGATACATGGCGCACTGGGAAAAGACCGAAGAGAGCAACTACTTGATCCACATCGCCAACTGTCCCTACGAGAGCGTCGCACGGCGACACAGCGAGGTGTGCAAGATCGATCAGACGCTGCTTAGAGAGCTCCTCGGCCTATCGTCTGAGGAGATCAGACGCACGTCCGGCCCTCCGCGCCACTGCACCTACGTAATCGAGCCCGCCTGAGTCTACCTTTCAGACGCCGATATGTCACTTAAGACGACCCTCATCTATCCTGGTATCGCCGGCCAAGGATTTAGATCGCTCCAGCAAGGGATGGAGGCCGGCTGGATTTCCCATGGCCTGGCGCGCCTCAGCGCGGCGTCGAAGGCCGAAGGATTCGACGTCGATTTCATCGATCTCCGAGCCCTCTCTGACTGGGACCACTTCCGCGAGGTGCTGGCAGAGCGGGATCCAGACGTCGTTGGAGTCACGATGATGAGCGTCGACTACAACCCAGCCACCCGGGCCATTGCCCTCGCTAAAGAGGTAAAACCGCAGCTGATCACCGTCATCGGGGGGCCCCACGTCACCATCGCGCTCGAGGACGCCCTCGAGATCCCGCACGTGGACTATTTGGTCACCCGAGAGGGAGAGACGACGTTCCCCCGCCTGCTGAAGCTGATCGAGGCGGGCGATCCCCCCCCGCACCGCGTGCTCCGCGGCGACCCACCCGACCTGGACGCGATCCCCGCTGCCGACCGCGACCTCTTCCTCGAAGAGTGGAAGAAATGGGGCTATGACCTGGACTCCCCGGAGGTCCCGTTCGTACCCGAGCTTCCCCCACCTTTCGCGACCGTGATCGCCGGGCGAGGGTGTCTCTATAACTGCGCTTTCTGCAAACCAGGGGAAGACTACCTGTTCGGGAAGCGCACCCGCCGCCGCAGCGTCGACAACGTCATCGCCGAACTCGGTGTGTTGGTGGAGAAGCACAACCTGGCCTCGTTCATGTTCCATGACGACTGTCTGACCGAGGATCGGGAGTGGGTCACCGAGTTCACCGAGAAGTACGTCGCGGAGGGCTTCGACATGCCCTTCTTCTGCCAGAGCCGCGCCGACATCATCGTGAAGCACGAAGACATGGCGGCTCGTATGGCCGAAGCGGGCCTTCGCGGCTATTTCATCGGCTTCGAGAGCGGCAACGATCGTGTCCTGAGCTTCATTCGCAAAGGGACGACGGTGCAGCAGAACCTGGAAGCGGCGCGCATTTGCCGCAAGTACGACATCAAGATCTGGGCTAACTACATGCTGGGGCTGCCGACCGAGACCAGAGATGAGGTCATGGACACGGTGCGCCTGATGAAGGCGATCGACCCCGATTACTATAGCCCGGCCTTCTTCACGCCCCACCCCGGAACGGATCTGTATAACTATACGATCCAACACGATCTGAGCCGCATCACCGACTACGACTCGTATCGCCGTAATCCCACCGAACCCAAGATAAAGGGACAGGATTACGAGTTTCTCAAGTGGGCCATGGCGGAGAGCCAGCGGCGTAGGCCGATCAACGCGCTTAAGCGATGGATAAGCCACCAGTGGGAGCGCGCGCGGCGAGTCACGCCGCAGAAGGTGATGCGGAGACTGGGCCTTGGCGTCAACGGGAACAGGTAGGGGGTTGCGCAGGCTGAGCTAACAGCGATGCTTGGAACGCGGAACACGCCAAGGGCTTCATTCTGAGAGACCAGGGAGATCTATGCGAGAGAGAGTGGAAGCAGCAATCAGGAACAGTGAAGCAGACTACACAGAAATCCGCCTGGAGGAAAGGGAAGACACCCGCGTCGCCTTCCGTGGCCCAGACCTGGAGACCGCGGGTGTGGTCCTTGACCGAGGCGGCATCGTCCGATGCTTCGTGCGGGGCGGTGGGTGGGGAATGGCAACCTTCAACGATGTGAGCAACCTTGAGCAACGCGTCCGCCAGGCGTACGAAGGAGCACGCGCAGTTCAGGCTGAGCCTATCGAGTTGGCTCCGGTCCCCGCCTCCGAGGACAACATCGTTGTTCCACTGGAGGACGATTTCCGCGGCATCCCGGTGATGGAGAAGAAATCGCTGGCTCAAGCGTACAACGAGATTCTCCTTGGTTTCGACCCTCGCATCGTGGACACCCACACGAGATACCTCGATACCTTCAGCCGGGTCACATTCGCCAGCTCTGAGGGCACCTACATCGAGGAAGAACGTCCTATGGTCAACATCGCCTTCAGTGCCGTCGCCCGCCAGAACGACAACGTCCAGCGCGCATTCGAGGCGGTATCGAAAGTGGCTGGCTTCGGCGCTGTAAGGGGGCACCACGATCTGGCGCAGACGGTGGCACAGCGTGCAGTCGATCTTCTCACAGCGCCACCGGTAGAAGGCGGACGCTACACAGTGGTCTGCAATCCCAGAATGGCCGGTGTTTTCGCTCACGAGGCGTTTGGGCATCTCTCCGAGGCTGACTTCGTGTACGAGAACCCGCAGGCGCAGGAGATGATGGTATTAGGTCGACGCTTCGGTCGCGACATCCTGACGATTGCCGACGATGGCTCTATCTCCGGCCTGCGCGGGAGCCACAGGTACGACGACGAGGGTACACCAACGGGACGCACGGACCTGATCAGGGACGGCGTCCTGGTTGGGCGCCTTCACTCGCGGGAGACAGCCGCGAAGATGAACGAAAAGCCAACGGGCAACGCCCGGGCGACCAGCTACCGCTACCCGCCCATCGTCCGAATGACCAACACGTTCATCGAGGGTGGCGATACAGCGTTTGAACAGATGATCAGCCAGATCAACCGAGGCGTCTACGCCTGCGACGCCTTTGGTGGGCAGACGGCACTGGAGAACTTCTCCTTCAGCGCTGCCTACGGGTACATGATTCGAGACGGCGAGATTGCCGAGTTAGTCCGCGACGTGGTGCTCAGCGGAAACTTGTTCGTCACACTCAAGCACATCGACGCCGTTGGCGACGACTTCCAGTGGGCCGAGTGGGGTCGGTGCGGGAAAGGGCAGGGCGGGCTACCCGTGTCGATGGGCGCGCCTCACGTGCGCATCCAGGACGTCCTCATCGGCGGCCAGTGAGCCCCAGACGCTCCCCGAGGTCTCCCGACCGATGCGCAACCGCCCTGGTTCCGCAGACCAGTACACCACTGAGTGCTCAATATGGAGGGGGAAATGATGCTAGAACGCTTGATGCATGAGGCCGAGCAGGCCGAAGTATTCGAGATTCAGAGCGAGGCGACAAAGATTGGTTTCGAGGCCAACAGGCTCAAGTCCTTCGAGGTGGAGGAGACCCAGGGTGTGGCCGCCCGAGCGGTGGTCGACGGCCGTCTGGGGTTCGCCGCCTCCAGCGACACCACCGCCCTCGACAAGCTCATCGACAATGTGCTGGCGTCGGCGCACCTGGGCGACGAAATCCCGCTCCGCTTCCCCGAGCCCGGACCGGGACCCTCAGTGGAGGTCTATGATCCCGAGTTGGCCGCGCTCCCGGTGGCGCGGCTGATCGACATGGGCGAGGAGATCGTGAACACGCTGGTGGAGGCCGACGAGCAGGCCAACGTCAGTATCGATCTGACGCGCCGCGTGCGGGAGAGCACGGTTCGCAATAGCGCAGGGGCCGAGGTGGCGGTCAGAAGAGCCCCACTCTCGATCATGGTAGAGGTGGAGCGCGTACGGGGAGACGACGTGGTCACGCTGTTCGAGTACTTCAACACCGCCAGCCTCGACGACGCGTATCGCGCCTTTGCCGACCGCATCGCGGACAAGCTGCGACTGGCTCGACGCGCGACGACTCTTCCATCCGGACAGATGCCCGTTCTATTCTCACCCACCGGCGCTCCCGTGTTGGGCCTCCCGCTGATCCACGGCCTAGACGGGAAGAACGTTTACCGTGGCATCTCACCGATGACAGGCCGCGATGGCGAGCAGATTTTCGATGAGAGACTGACGATCGTGGACGATCCGACCCTCGATGGCCGGCCTGGCAGCAGCTCTCACGACGATGAGGGCGTCCCGCGCCGACGAAACGTCCTTATCGATCGAGGCCGACTCATGGGATTCATCTACGATCTCAAGACCGCCGCCTTGGCCGGGACCGAGTCCACGGGTAATGGAGAGCGAAGCCTTTTCTCCCCACCATCCCCGTCCTTCTCCAACATGGTCGTCGCGGGTGGCGAGACACCCGTAGAGGAGATCATTGGCGGAATCGATGAAGGATTGCTGGTAGAGGCACCGCTGGGGCTGGGTCAAGGCAACGTGATCAGTGGTGTCTTCTCCAACAATCTCAGCCTGGCCTTCAAGATCGAGGGCGGCGAGATCGTGGGGCGCGTCAAGGACGTCTCGATTGCGGGGAACATCTACCAGGACTTGAGACGGATCGAGGCGCTGAGTCTCGAATCGGAGTGGGTCTACGGAGGCATCCGCTTGCCCTACATCCTCCTGCCTTCGCTTAACGTGGTCACAAGAGCGTGAGGCACTGGCTACAGTACGCCAAGGGGCGCCCCACCATTGACCATGCACGAGTTATCGGTCACTGAGAGCCTGTTGGAGATCGCTCTTCGCCACGCGGAGGACGCCGGGGCGGAGCGCATCGTTCGGCTCAACATCGTTATCGGCGAGCTATCCTCAATCGTCGACGAATCCGTCCAGTTCTACTGGGATATCGTCAGCGAAGACACCATCGCCGAGGGCGCCGAGCTTCACTTCGACCGCGTTGATGGAACCTTGCGTTGTCTGGCTTGCGGACACACGTTTCCCCTGAATCACAGGAGTTTCGTCTGTCCGCAGTGTGGAGAAGGGCGAGTCGTCGCTGTGGGAGGGGACGACTTCCGATTGGACAGTATCGAGGTGGAGTGAGGGCCTCCAGCGTACCACTCACTCCGAACCCTGCGCGGAGAGGCTGAGCACTCCCGCGTACGCCTTAACTCTCGCGCCCTCTTCTGTGTACTGGAGCGTCTACGAGAAGCTGTGTGCCTCCGCCTGGTTCCGAATCGATCCGGAGTGTCCCACCCAGGATACGTGCGCGCTCGTGCATCCCGATAAGACCCAGCTTTCCCGAGGCGACCAGGTCGACAAACTTGTCCGGTGGAGCAAAGCCCTTTCCATCATCCTCGATGACCATGCGCACCTCTTTGCGGCCGAACGATACCATGACCTTCACCTCAGAAGCGTCGGCGTGCCGCCGGATGTTGTTGAGAGATTCTTGCGCGATCCGAAACAGCACCAACTCCTCCTCCGGCGACAGCCGGTACGGTGTCCCGGATACCCGAAGCTCCGTCTCAACTCCGGCCTCCTCCAGCTGCCTCGTCAGACCACGCACCGCAGGCACAAAACCCAGATCGTCCAGGACCGGCGGGCGTAGGTCCCGACTGAATCGGCGGACACTCTGCAGAGCATCGGTGGTCAGTCCTCGCACTCCTTCCAGGCGCTCCTTGAAAGCGGGAGAAGGCAACTCGGGCGAGGCCATGAGGGCGTCAAGTCGGCGGGACAGCGCGACCAGAATCTGTGCCGTTTCGTCGTGCGCCTCGCGGGCGATGCGTTTCCTCTCGCTCTCCTGCGCCCGAGTGATCTGTCGGGCATAGTAGCGCATGTTCTCGTAGAGCCGGGCGTTATCGATGGCAATGCCAGCCTGACGCCCCACGCCCGCCAGGGTCGATATCTCAGTCGGCGAGAACTCCGCCGCGTCTCGGAGGCTGCCTACGGCCAGGGTACCGAACGCTCGATTACCACTCACAATCGGGACCGCCACAACACTGGCAAGCCCTGCATCCGCGAACGCGGGCACGGCATTCGGGTAGCTCTGATAGTCCAGGATGGCAACCGGGCTCACAGTAGCCATTGCCTCCCCTGCTACCCCTTCGCCCTTCGACACCGTCACATTCGTCAGCTCCTGCGGGAGGTTGTGCAAATACGGATAAGTGAGCTGCTTCGTCAGCGGATCAAAAAGGGCGATGAATCCACAGTCGGCCTCTATCAGTTCCTCGGCGATCTTCAGAACCTTGGGCAGGATCCTATCCAGCTCCAGCTCCGAGGTAACCTTCTCAGCGACCTCATTCAACCTCTGCTGAATCTGGAGCTGCCTCTCGACGTAGCGGTGCAGCTGGGCGTTCTCAACGCCTACGCCGATCTGCTTCCCGAAGGTGGTGATGAGCTGAAGGTCCGCAGATGGAAACCGTCGTCGTGTCCGCGAACCGAGGGCCATCACGCCTTGGACTTTGCCCTTCGACGTCAGTGGCACGATGATCTGAGACTCCAATCGTTCCCCTTCCCCTGCTGACCTGGTCGCCCGTGCGTCCTGCGACGCGTCCTCCAGAACCGTCGGCTCCCCAGATTGAGCCACTCGCCCGCAGAGACCCTCTCCCAGGCGCAGGCGATCCAGCTCTTGGATGCTCTTCTCTCCCAGACCACGGTGGGCGCAGAGCACCAGCTCATCAGTCTGTGGATCCAAGGAGTACATCAAGCCTACTTCAAGATCGGTCACCTCCAGGGCTTTGTCGAGTGCCTCATTGAGGACCTGCTCCAGCTCCAACGATTTGGCGACGATGGAGCACATTGCATTGAATGATCTCATACGCGCGACTGCTTCCTGCCGAAGCGATTTCTCCCTCTCCTCAGTCTCAACCATCCGGAGGACCAGGTACCCAACCACGCCCACTGCGACGGTCTCAATCGTAGCGTCCACTCGATGGTCGGAGAGCCAGATTGCCCGAGGCAACATGATCAGCACCGCCGTGACGAGGGCGGCGATTCCCCCTATGTGCCCAAAGGCAACTCCCGCGGCGGCCACCGGAAGCACAAACAGGATGCGCTCCACGGCGTGTCGGCTCAAGGATATCCCTGTGTTCGGCGACACGGACCGAATCTGGGGCGTCAGGTAGTGGATGGCCGTTATCGCAGCCATCATCGCCAACACCGCCCAGAAGGCGCCAGTGCTCATCGTGCTTCGAAGCAGCCGTATTCGCGATCGAACTGTCTTCACCTGACCGCTACACCTTCCAGCGACAAAATGACCTTCGCATGGAGGATGCCTCCACTCGCATGGAGGATGCCTCCACTGCAGCCATCTGCCTAGGGAGATGACGAAACATCTTCGA
>CAYMHT010000003.1:0-9826 GCA_964390305.1 uncultured Anaerolineales bacterium | reverse complement strand
TGGAGGATGCCTCCACTGCAGCCATCTGCCTAGGGAGATGACGAAACATCTTCGAAGGCCAGCAGGCCCTTCCGCAACGCGTACACGACCGCCTCAGTCCGCGAACCAACCCCCAGCTTACTGAAGATGTGGCTGAGATGGGCTTGCACGGTACGGTGGCTGATCGAGAGCCGATCCGCGATCTCGCGGTTCGTGATCCCCTCACCAGCCAGCTGCAAGACCTCTATCTCCCGCGCGGTGAGCTCCTCAGCGGGAGCGTCCTCGCCTTCCTTCCCCTGCGGGCTGAAGCGATTGACAACCTTACGCGCGATGACCGGGTGGAGCATCGACTCGCCAGCCTGAACCGCGCGGATCGCCTCCACGAGCTCATCCGTGGAGACATCCTTCAACAGATAGCCCGCGGCGCCGGCCTCCAACAGGGCGAAGACGTACTCGTCGTCGTCATAAGCCGTCAGGACGAGCACGGCCGTGCCGGGGCTGATCTCTTTGATCTGCCTCGTCGCCTCAACGCCGTTGAGCTTCGGGAGCGCGATGTCCATAATGACGATATCGGGATCCCGCTGTTCGACCAGGCGCACCGCTTCCTCACCATCCCCTGCTTCGGCGACCACCTCCATGTCCTCCTCGCGATCCAGCATCTCCTTTGTGCCTTCCCGCACCAGCACGTGGTCTTCCACCAGCATGATCCTGATCTTGCCCATGGCCTACACCTTTCCTGATCGATGAGCTGATCGACTGAGGTACATTATAGAGGCTCCAACTGTCGGGAGCAAGCAACGTGCTGGAGACGCTCTGCCAAGGCATGACGCAGGGGCCAGATCGACACCCAAGCAAGGCGGGCCAGCGCGTGCAAGAGGTCCAGACAGTTCCCTGGACCTGTCTACCCCCCCTTACCTCGACCCTCGCCAGCTGGCACGGCCCTTTGCTCCGTCGTTGGGACCATCGGCCACCTCCAGCGGCGCCTCTATCACCGCCCTCGCAGTCGTGCCCCCAGTCTCCACTGTGGACCAGGGCCTAGCCCGTATGGAGAGGGGCGGCGCGTTCCTGATCGGCGCGGTCTACTGGTTCATCTGCTTGTCGCAGCGCCGTATTGCACCCCCCACGCTCCCTCCTAACCCCGCCTGTAGGCCCATGTTCAGGGCGTCGATCCCGGTCGTCCCAGTCCAGGCCAGTGAAGTGGACAAGACCCGGCAGGCGTGGTAAGATATTGTGCAGCTCTCTGAAGGATATAGGAGTCAAGTCGCCGCCTCCGGCGATGACTGCAATCTTGAATACAAGCTCGAAAAGAGGTAAACAGATATCGTGTCTACACGTGTGTCTGTCGTCGAAGACATCCTGAGCGCCAACGACCGATTGGCGACAAGCAATCGCGAGCAGCTGGATGCCGCAGGCGTCTTTGCCGTCAACTTGATGGCTTCACCGGGAGCCGGCAAGACCAGCCTCATCACCCGAACCGTAGAAGCGCTCCGCGACGATCTGCGCATCGGGGCCGTGGACGGCGATATCGCCTCTACGTTGGACGCCGATCGTATGGCCGCGCTGGGCATCCCTGCCGTCCAAATTAACACCGGCGGCGCGTGCCACCTGGATGCAGTGATGCTCCAGGAGGCCCTACCCCAGCTCCCGTTGGAGGAACTGGACCTCCTGATCGTCGAAAACGTGGGCAACCTCATCTGTCCAGCCAGCTTCCAACTGGGCGTGCATCGCCAGGTTCTCATTGCCAGTGTCCCCGAGGGCGACGACAAGCCCTACAAGTATCCAGTGATGTACCGGGGAATCGACGCCCTAGTCCTGAACAAGATCGACGTGTTGGAGGCCTTCGACTTCGATGTGGGTTATTTCCGCCGCGGGGTCGAGGCCCTCAACCCAGGGTTGGAGTTTCTTCCCCTCTCCTGCAAGACCGGCAAAGGTCTGGAGGCCTGGCTGGCCTGGCTCCGAAGGGAGATAGCGTAGTATGTGCTTGGGCATTCCGGGACGCATTGTAGAGGCGCAGGATGGTGGCCTCATGCGCATGGCGAAGGTCGACTTCGGCGGCGTCACCCGTGAGGTCTGTCTGGCCTATGTCCCCGAGGCCGACGTCGGCGATTACGTGATCGTTCACGCCGGCTTCGCCATCAGCCAGGTCGACGAGTCAGAGGCGCAGGAGACGTTGGACCTTCTGGTCGAGAGCGGCCTCCTTGAGAAGGAGTTGCGACCCACATAGCGAAGGCTGGCCTCACCGGCGGAATGCGATCATCTCAACAAGAACTCCGTGCCGGATTTGGTAATAGACCTCAGGCTCAGCGTAGGATACCCCTCCTTTGTTGGTCGCATCATGACGTGCTATACTCCCGTGGGCAGCTGTATTACCACAGGCCGCGCAGGAACTCAGGCCGTTGGCATACCAGCGCCTGCAAGGGACCACCTCCGAAGGACATCGGGGATGGATGAAGGTACAGACTTGGCACGGTCGGAAGCGCAGGATCTTCTAACCGTTGTAGCGGAACGCGTACCAACTAAGTGCATCAACACATGATCGTGAGGAGACTGATATGAGGCTGAAGATTCTAGACAAGCAAGCAGTCGCCCCGTTCGTCCAGGCTCTGATGGCCGACTACAAGGTCGTCGGTCCGCAGGCAAAGGGGCCCAAGTTTGCATTCGACCCCATCGCCGACCCAGACGAACTGCGGCTCGACTACGATACGACCATTCTTCCCCCCAAGAAGGTCTTCCAGCCACAACGCGAGATGTTGGCGACCTTCACGTTGGGCGAGGATCCCGAGATAGAGACGGTCATCGAGGTGGAGCCAACGGTTCTGGTGGGCATGCACACGTGCGACCTCCACGCCCTCAACCTTCTGGACAAGGCCTTCTCCGCGGATTACCCAGACGCTCACTATCTGTCACGACGCGAGCAGACGCTGATCATCAGCCTAGAGTGCCTTGAGCCCTGCGACGATGACTCGTTCTGCAGGAGCATGGGCACGCTGGCAGCCGAGGAGGGGTTCGATCTCCATTTGACCGATCTGGGCGAGAAGTACTCGGTGGAGGTCGGTACGGAGACCGGCGAGGAGCTTCTCGCCAGGTACGCGGAAGCACGCGACGCCACCGATGCGGAGACGAATCAGACGGCGGAACTGCAACGCTCAAAGATCAAACGCTTTGCCGAGCGTCTGAACTTCGGCTCTGAACAGCTCCCTTCGCTCCTTGGCGAGGCCTACGACCATCCTCACTGGGAGGAGCTGGAGGAGCGCTGCTTCGCCTGCGGATCGTGTACCAACGTCTGTCCCACGTGCTACTGCTTCAACGTCGTCGATGAAGTGAACCTGGCCCTCACCAGAGGCGAACGGATCCGGCACTGGGACTCGTGCCAGTTGGCCGAGTTTGCCCGCGTGGCGGGCGGTGAGAACTTCCGCGAGACCCGCGGGGCCCGCCAGCGACATCGTTTCATGCGCAAAGGCAAGTACCTCTACGAGAAGTTCGAAGCTCTGGGCTGCGTCGGATGCGGTCGCTGCATCCGCACGTGCCCGGCCAGCATCAGCATTCTCGAGGGGTTCAACACCATTCACGCATCATCGCGCTAGGAGGTACCGATCATGGGAATTTCCATCTACAAACCGGATTTGGCTCGCCTGGCGGATGTCGAGCAGATGACAGCAACGGAGAGGCTCTTCCGTATCGAGCTGCCCCAAGGCCAAAGTCTGGGCCACGAACCGGGACAGTTCGTGATGGTCTCGGTCTTGGGCGTGGGCGAGGCCCCCATCTCGATCACCTCGTCCCCCAGCCGCTCCAACGGCAGTCTTGAGCTCTGTGTGCGAAAGGTCGGTGACGTCACCGGCGCCCTTCACGCGATGGAGCCTGCTGACAAGGTGGGGATCCGCGGTCCCTTTGGCGCCGGCTTCCCGATCGATGAGATGCGAGGCAAGGATGTGCTCTTCGCACCTGGCGGTCTCGGTCTGGCCCCTCTTCGTTCGCTCATCAATCAGGTGCTCGACGAGCGCGACGAGTTCGAGCGCGTGATCGTCCTCTACGGGGCCAAGCGCCGCAGCGAGTTGCTGTTTCGCGACGAGCTGAGTGAGTGGGTTGACCGCGACGATGTGGAGTGTCTTCTCACTGTGGACTGCGAGGACGAGGATGAGGACTGGCAGCGGGAGCAACGGCTCGAATGCAATATCGGCGTCATCACCACGCTCTTCCCCCAAGTCGAGGTCGACGCGAAGAACACGATCGCCATCACGTGTGGCCCGCCGATCATGTATCGTTTTGTGCTGATGGAGATGCTGGACAAGGGCATTCCCGAGTCAAGCATCTATTTGTCGTTGGAACGCCGAATGAAGTGCGGCGTCGGCAAGTGCGGCCACTGCCAGATCAACAGTCTCTACTGCTGTCAGGATGGTCCGGTCTTCAACTACGCCGACATCAAGGGCTTTGAGGAGGCACTGTAATGAGCGACAAGAACGGAAAGCCGAAGGTAGCCTTCTTCGATTTCGCCAGCTGCGAGGGATGTCAGCTGACCGTCGTCGACTCCCTCCAGACGCATCTCGACTTACTGGACGCCGTCGAAATCGTCCAGTTTCGCGAGGCCATGACCGAGAAGGGTGAGGACTATCAGATCGCCTTCGTGGAGGGCTCCTGCACCCGAGAGAAGGATGAAGATCGTCTGTTCAAGATCCGGGAGCAGGCCGATCTCGTCGTCGCCCTCGGGGCCTGCGCCCACACGGGCTGCGTCAATGCCCTCAAGAACCTGCAGCCTTCTCTGGACGAAGTGCGGGAATACGTCTACGGCGACAAAGCGGACTGGTATGACACCTATCCGGCTCGACCGATCAGCGCCGTGATCGACATCGACGCCTTCATCCCGGGCTGCCCCATCGACCGTGAGGAGTTCGTCAAGGTGGTGAAGAATCTCCTCTTGGGCAAGAAGCCGGGCATCCCCGATCACCCCGTCTGCGTCGAGTGCAAGCTGAAGGAGAACGTCTGCTTGCTCCTCGAAGGGAAGCCCTGCCTCGGGCCTGTCACGCGCGCTGGATGCGACGCCATCTGCCCCACGTACGGTGATGGATGCGAGGGGTGTCGTGGGTACATCCCCGAACCCAATGACAACGCGATGAAGGACGTGTTGGATGAAGCGGGTTTGACGGTGGACGAGATCATGTCCCGCATGACGATGTTCAACGCGTACTACAGCTCGACAGCAGTCAGCCAGGGAGGGCAAGCGGCCGAACAGGAGGCGATATGAGCACTTTGAATGTTGACGTTCATCACGTTACCCGAATCGAGGGACACGGCAACATCGTCGTTGACGCCCAGAACGGCGACATAAAGGAATGCCGCTTCGAAGTCGTCGAGGCCCCTCGTTTCTTTGAGGCGTTCGTACGCGGCCGACCGTATGCCGAGCTCAACCACATCACCTCCCGCATCTGTGGCATCTGTGCCGTCGGTCATTCGACCACGAGCGCGATGGCCACCGAGAAGGCACTTGGGGTTGAACTCACCGAGCAGGCTCAGCTGCTGCGCAAGCTCAACTTCCACGGCGAGATTATCGACAGCCATGTCCTGCACACCTACTATCTGGTGGCGCCCGACTTCTTCGGCGCTGGCTCCGTGATCCCGCTGATCGACGTCAACCGCGAGGTCGTAGAGCGCGCACTGCGCATTAAGGCGCTTTCCGGCGATCTCTGCGCCATGATCGGTGGTCGTCACACGCATCCCTGCGCCCTCGTGGTGGGGGGCTTCACTCACACACCCACCGGCGATGAGCTGCGGGCGATGCGCGAGCGCCTCGTGGCCGCGCGCACAGATATGGACGCCTCGGTCGAGCTCTTCGCTTCGCTCGACTGGCCCCAGTTCGAGCGGGAGACCGAATACATCTCCCTGACGAAGGACGATGAGTACGCCTTCGTCGGCGGGCGGATCAAGAGCAGCGACGGCTTCGAATACCCCGTCGCCGACTACAAGAAGGTCACCAACGAGGAGATGGTCCCCTTCTCCACCGCCAAGTGGACTCACCACAACCGGGAGTCCTACATGGTCGGCGCCCTGGCTCGCTTCAACAACAATTTCGACCAGCTCCATCCCAGGGCCAAGGATGCCGCGGCCCGGCTGGGCATGGAACCCATTGTGACCAACCCCTTCCTCAACACCGCCGCCCAGGTGGTAGAGATGGTCCACTGCGTCGAGGACAGCATCAACATCATCGACGAGCTGCTGGAGCGAGGGGTCAGCCCAGAGGAACCGGTGGAGGCCGGGGTCAAGGGCGGCGAAGGCGTTGCATCCTGCGACGTGCCGCGAGGCATTCTCTTCCACCACTACGCGTACGACGACCGGGGCTTCTGCACCGATGCCAACTGCATCATCCCCACTAACCAGAACATGGCCAACCTGAACCACGATATGCAGGAACTGGTGCCCCAGATCGTCCACAAACCTCAGGACGAGGTTCGTCTGACGCTCGAGATGCTCGTGCGGGCGTATGATCCGTGCATCTCCTGCTCAGCGCACGTCCTGACGGTGCAGTTCGTGTGAACGGGGGACGAGACGTTCTCGTCCTCGGACTCGGAAATCCGTTGCGTGGGGACGATGGCATAGGGCCACGCGTCATCGAGGCGCTGGAAAAGCGTGGGCTCCCTGATAGCGTCGAGACACTGGATGCGGGAACAGGAGGACTCGACCTCCTCCGCGTGATCGAGGAACAGGACCGGGTAGTTATCGTAGACGCCGCCGACGTCGGCAAACAACCGGGGCAGTTCGTCCGCTTCACCCCAGATCAGGTTCTTCTGTCTGAAGCAACTGAACGGTTCTCCTTTCACCACGCTGGCCTGGCGGAGGTCTTCTCATTGACCCGCGCCCTCGGTCGACCTCTTCCGCCCGTCGTCATATTCGGCGTCCAACCAGAGGACGTCGGCTGGAGACAGGGTCTCAGCCCTGCAGTTGAAGCAGGACTCCCAGCCTTGATCGACGCTGTTCTCGAGGAGATCGGTCGTGAACGCGGAACGGCGTGAGGCCCCCCTGCACGGACCGGATCCCCCTCGACCAGCACATGAGCAGCCAGGAGCAACTCACGTCGCTCCTGCCGACGCGATATCGGTATCGCAAATGAACCGATGAGAGGAAAACGGAACGAATGCCAGATAACGGGAGTATCGACCTCTCCTTGATGGACCCCGTCTTTGAGCAGTATCGCGAGCAGCCGGGGAAACTGATCCCCATTCTCCAGAAGACCCAGGCCACGTACGGGTGGTTGCCAAGGCAGGTGCTGGATTTGATTGCGGAGCGACTGGATACGCCGCTAAGTAAGGTCTATGGCGTGGCGACCTTCTACTCTCAGTTCTATTTGGAGCCGAGGGGGGAACATGAGCTCTATCTATGTGACGGCACAGCGTGTCACGTCAAGGGGACTTCTCGGCTTGTGAAGGCGATCAGGGACGAGTTCGACATAGGCCCCGGCGACACCACCGAGGACAGAATGCTGACCATGGAACTCGTCTACTGCATGGGCTCCTGCGCCCTGGCGCCGGTGGCGGTCCTCGACGGGGAGGTGATGGGGCGCATGGAGCCGACTAAGCTGATTCGCCGCGTCAAGAAGAGACTGGCGACTGCGGAGAGCGCAGAACAAGCGGGGTAGTATGGGCACGAGAGGAGTATCGAATGGCCTCATTTGACACCGCCGACCTTGACGCCAGGATCAAGCAGGCACAAAAACGGTGGCAGGAGAAGCAGCAGGCCGATCTCTACGTCACCGTTGGAATGGCGACCTGTGGCCTGGCCGCCGGGGCGAGGGAGACGCTGGCAGCAATCGAGGAAGAGATAGAAAAGCGGAATCTTGACGCGGTGATCTCGCCCGTCGGATGCGTCGGAATGTGCTCCTACGAGCCCATGGTAGAACTCCAGGCCAGGGGCCAATCGCGGCTCAACTACGGCGATGTGACAGCTGAGAACGTGCCTGAGATCTTCGCGTCTTATCTCGACGACGCTGCCCTCGACAACGCAGTGGTGGTCGGCCGGGTGGAGCCCACGACCCTAAGAAGAAACGGGCACGTGCTCCAGTCGCTCAGCTTCGTCGACCCGCAATCGAAGGAGAAGACGTCATTCCACGAGAAGCAGCTCCGCATCGTATTGAGCAATTGTGGTCTGATCAATCCCGAGTCGATCGACGACTATCTGGCCCTCGACGGCTACCAGGCCTTGAAGATGGTCCTTGCCCGGATGACGCCGGAGGACGTCATCCAGGAGGTGCTCGACTCGAAGCTGCGCGGACGTGGTGGGGCTGGGTTCCCCACCGGATTGAAGTGGAGATTTGCCCGGGAGACGGAGAGCTGGCCCAAGTATGTGATCTGCAACGCCGACGAGGGCGACCCAGGTGCATTCATGGACCGCTCCGTCCTGGAGGGCGACCCTCATTCGGTCATCGAGGGGATGGTGATCGGCGCATATGCCATCGGCGCCGAGCAGGGCTACATCTACTGCCGGGCCGAGTACCCGCTGGCCGTCCGCCGGCTGAATATCGCACTGGAGCAAGCCAGAGAAGCCGGCCTGCTGGGCGAGGATGTCCTGGGCTCCGGCTTCGACTTCGACATCATGATCAAGGAGGGCGCCGGCGCGTTCGTCTGTGGTGAAGAGACCGCCTTGATGGCCTCCATCCAGGGCGACCGCGGACAGCCATGGCCTCGTCCGCCCTACCCGGCGGTCTCCGGCCTTTGGGGCCAACCCAGCAACATCAACAACGTGAAGAGCTACGCCTACGTCCCCCGCATCATCCGCATGGGTGCGGACTGGTTCCGCGGCGTCGGCACCGAGGGCAGCCCTGGCACCGCCGTCTTCGCACTCACCGGGATGGTCAACCACACGGGCCTGATCGAGGTACCGATGGGTATCACGCTGCGCGAGATCGTCTACGACGTGGGCGGCGGCATCCAGGGAGAGGGCGAGTTCAAGGCAGTCCAGACCGGTGGGCCCCTGGGTGGGTGCTTGCCCGAGGAGCACCTCGATACACCCGTGGATTTCGATTCGCTGACCGAGGCAGGCTCGGTGATGGGCTCCGGCGGCATGATCGTCGCCGATGATTCCACGTGCATGGTCGAGTTCGCCCGATATTTCACCCAGTTCGTGTGCGACGAAAGCTGCGGTAAGTGCCCCCCTTGTCGCATCGGCAGCACCCGCATGCTGGAGATCCTGGAGCGGATCACGAATGGAGACGGGGAGCTGGAAGACCTGGATGAGATCCGCCGCATCGCCAGGGGGATGGAAAATGGGTCTCTGTGCGCCCTCGGCCAGCTGGCTCCATCGCCCGTGCTCTCCACGCTCATGCACTTCGAGGACGAGTACCGGGCCCACATCGTTGACAAGACCTGCCCGGCCAAGACGTGTCTGAACCTGCTGACTTACCGTATCGACCCCGAAGCCTGCACCGGCTGCGCGCTGTGTGCCCGCGAGTGCCCGGTCGACGCCATCACCGGTGAGCGGCGAGAACCTCATCAGATCAACCAAGACCTTTGTATACATTGTGGTACGTGCTACGAAGTCTGTAAGTTCGACGCAGTCATCGCAGAGTAGCAGGAGTGAAATTGATGAGCATAACGTTGACCATAGACGGCAGGCAAGTCACAGCCCTTGAGGGTTGCACCATTCTGGAGGCTGCGCGCTCGGCCGACATAGAGATTCCTACCCTCTGTCACCATCCAGATCTGACGAATGTGGGGGCGTGTCGGATGTGTGTCGTAGAAGTGCAGGGCATGAAGGGGCTCCAGACAGCCTGCACCACTCCTATCTCCAATGGCATGGTGGTGGATACGAACAGCGACATCGTGCGGGAGACGCGAAAGTTCACGCTGGAGATGTTGATCTCTGA
>CAYMHT010000002.1:26685-91405 GCA_964390305.1 uncultured Anaerolineales bacterium | reverse complement strand
AGCGATACTGTCCTGAATCCGTCCCTGTCGGTGGGCTCGATCTCGCCTGGGAAGACGTTGCGGACGCCGACGAAGCGCGCCACGGACTCGGTCGTCGGCCGGCGGAAGATATCCTCTGGTGTGCCCACCTGTACGATGCGTCCCTTCTCCAAGATGGCGATGCGGTCGCCCAGCGCCACCGCTTCCTCAAAGTCGTGCGTCACGTGGAGCGTGGTCGTCCGCAGTTCCTCGTGCACGTGGGCCAGCTCCCGCTGCAACCCCTCGCGCGTCTGCGGGTCCAGCGCGCTGAGCGGCTCGTCCAGCAGCAGCACTCGCGGCTCGACCATCAGAGCCCGTGCCAGTGCCACTCGCTGCTGCTCGCCCCCACTGAGCGTCTCGGGTTCCCGGTGATGCAGGTGGTCGATGTTCAGCAGCTGGCTGACCTCCTCAACCCGGTGTCCGATGTTGCCGTGTCCCCCCCCGTCCCCGTCTCCGCCGGCCGCCCATCCGAGGGGATCCAGGAGACGTCTAAAGAATCGCCGCGCCGATTCCGCCGGCCGGCCTTGCTTGAGATCCAGGCCGAAGGCAATGTTCTCGGCCACGCTGAGGTGTGGGAACAGCGCGTAATCCTGATAGACGAAGCCGATGCCTCGACGCTCCGGCGGGAGGTCTGTGACCATCTGTCCATCTATCCACACGCTCCCTTTGTGCGGTTGGAACAGGCCAGCGATGGTCTCCAGCAGCACCGTCTTTCCTGCCCCGGTGGGGCCCAGTATCACGAAGTACTCCCCAGGGGCGATATCGAGATTCACCTCCCGCAGGTGAAACTCCCTCAGATCCACCCACAGATCCCTGATCGCAATCTTGCCCCTCCTCTTCATTCTCCTTGCCCCCTGCTCCCCCGCCCTCCATCCTCCTGTGCCGTCAGCCGCAGCACCACGAACGTGAGCAAGCAGATCAAGATGATGAGCGTCGCCACTGGGCGGGCATACGTCAGCCCGAAGGACTCGAAACGCTCATAGAGCAGCACCGGCGCGATCATCGGGTGATATGCCAGGATGACCACGGCGCCGAACTCGCTCAGACCCCGCGCCCACATGAGGATCATACCCGATAGGATGCCGCGCCACGCCAACGGGAACGACACGCGCCAGAACGCCTGCCAGGGCGAGGCTCCCAACGTACGCGCCACCCGCTCCAGGCGTGGATCCACGCCCTCGAAGCCCTCCCGGGCGGAGTCGACCAGGAAGGGCAGGCTGACGAACAGCATAGCGATGATGATGCCTGGTGTGCTCGAGACGAACCTCACCCCGATTAGCCCGAACACCCTCCCCAGAAAGGACTGGCGCCCGAAGGTCATCAGCAGCGCGATACCGGCCGCTGAGTGTGGCACCACGATGGGCACGTCGACGATGCCCTCAATCAGCCGCTTGCCCGGGAAGTCGACGCGGGCCAACAGGTAGGCCAGCGGCACGCCGCCGAAGAAGGCAATCACCGTCGCCAGGGCCGAACTGTAGAAAGTCAGCAGGATTGAGCGCCTTACGTCGCCCTCCAGCAGGGTTTCCCAGATGATGCCCGGCTGGGCGCCGGTCACTGTCCGCAGCAGCGGCCAAGCGATGAAGAAGATCAGCAGACCGCCGAGAGCGGTGAAGAGTGCCTGCATGCGGTTGGCGACCAGGTTCTTCATGGTGACTCCAGTGGAGCGAGTGAGACGCAAAGCGGAGGCGTCTCACTCGCTCCACGCATCACGTCTTGCGCACTCCCCGTCATCCTTCTGTCCCCTCTAGCTCTGAGGTGGGGACTCAACCATCCCCTTGAGCGCATCGGGCAGATTGTCCACCTCGCCGGACACCGGTGGCAAGATGGGTGGCTGGCCCTGGTCTTCCATGATCGCCTGGCCTTCGGGGCCCAGGAGGAACTTGACAAATTCCTCGGCGAGATCGGGGCTGGGAGCGTTGCTCGGGATGGTCACGCCGTAGACGATGGGCTTTCCTACCATCGTCATCTGCTCTCCCGGTTCTGCGCCGGCGATCTCTACACTGGCCTGGCTGTAGAAATCAGCGTGCTCGACCATGCTCAGGTTGATCTCATCCGGGAGCTCGATGAAGTTGAGCCCGTGCTGCACCGCGACCGAGCGGTATTCATAGGCGTAATCCATATCGCCCGACTCCAGCAGCGCGATCAGCTCCACTGACTTGGGGCGCACGTTCTCCGGCGGACAACTCGCCTCCAGTCTTTCGTATAGTCCTGGTTCGTCGTAGTATGCCTCCGCCAGCTGCCACACCATCAGCGTGCGATAGCCGCAAGGATCTGCGTCGGGTTCGGAGTGCCCGTAGATGACGCCGTCCCGGAGGAGGATCTCGTACCAGTTGTCGCTGTTGATCTCCCCGGCATAGTGCGATTGATCAGTGTACGCGATCACCATCGTGTTCCGGGCGAAGCGCACGTTCCAGTCCGCGAAGCCCGGAATCAGCAACTCGTAGATGACGGTGTAGTCGGCGGACATCATCAGGTCCGCTTCCCGGCCCAACTCGCTAATCTTGCGGGCAGCTGCGTTGCTGCCAGAGGCCTCGGTCTCAAACCTCGCGTCAGGGTGGACCTCCTGGAAGGCTGCCGTCAGTTCGTCGACCGGCACCGTAAGGCTGCCAGCGTGGAAGATGACCAGTTTGCCCTCCAGTTCGGTCCGCTCTGATTCGGTGTATGATTCCGGCACTGCTGTCGGCGCGGGTGCGGGCGTGGTCTCTGTACAGCCAGCTGCTGAGACGAGTACGAAAATGAAGGCCGTCAGCGTCCAGAGTAGGTGCTTTGCAGTCATTGGGTCTCTCTCCTTTGATATGCGGTCACGGTCTCGGTGATTCGGTGTCCTTGCAGTTTCGTGACAGTTCATCATCCTCGGCTCGACGTTCATCACCTCCCTTCGACCCAGAAGCGCCGGAAGGGCCGCGATGCACGTCACGTGAGAAGAAGACCCACGTGTATCGATCCCCTTTCCAGACGCGGGAGGCGGGGCCGTTTCCAGCCTCACCCTAACGCCCAGGACCCTTGGGACCAGCCTTTAGGGGCCTGGGTCGGAGATCAGACTTCTCTTGTGAGACCTGAACACAGAAACCGGCGCCCACTGGAAAGAAGTGGACGCCGGTGTGTCGACTTTCTGTCGTCCATTCTCCTTTCCAAACGCGGGAGGCGCGGTCTCGGGACGACGTCGTCGTCCACGAGACGTTGGCCGTTTCCAGCCAAGCCCTATCGCCCAGCTCCCATAGATCGCGTCTTGGCTCTCGTTAGGGGGCTGGGTCGGAGAACAGGCCTTGTATGCAGTTGTTGTTCGAGACAGTGGAGATATTATACACGGTGCGCGGGATAGGTCAAGTGGAGGCGGCCATAGTGAGGAATCGTCGGCTATGGAAGGGCGACCCACACCTGGGATGATGTGGCGCGCCCGTGGCGTTATACGTACTGCTCTCAGGACAAGATCAGGATCACGGCCCAGCTAGGGTGGGTCGGTCAGACGTGGCAGCCGCAGCCTTTCTGCCTGAGGATTTGAGCCTGCTTCTCGAGGGAGTCGACGAGCTCGTCCTGGTGAGCGGCGCCGGTGGCTAGGGCGGGGTCGAGGGGGCTCCGGTGGCGGTAGCCGCGCCGTTGCATCTCGGCGACAATCTGCTCGTGTTTCCGATAGAGCGCTTTGAGCTTTCCCTTCCAACGCAGGACCTCCGGATGATTTGCGTAGCCCTTCTTGCCCTGGGTCAGGATGGACCAGACGGCGTGGAGCTCGCTATGCTCGCCAAGGAGATGATTACGGCAGAGCTTCTCCGGCGGAACGTCCCAGATCCTCATCGCGGACCGTGCCCTATACGTGGTTGCGGAGCATGAGCTCCTTGGGGTAGGGCTTGAGGTAGACCTGCTGATGGACCCAGTGGGCCACCGGATAGCGGCTCAGGTGATGCTTCAGCAAGGTCAGGGGGACGATGAGGGGAACCAGACCATCCTGGTAATCGCTGATGAGACCGAGGAGCTCGGCCTTGTCGTCCTTAGAGAGGAACTCCTTGAGGAAGCCCATCAGGTGTTGCAGCACGTTGACATGTCGCCCCGTGGTAGCCATTACCTCCAGTCCCTCCATGAGGAGTTGCCCGTAGCGGCTCCGAAGCTCGGGCCAGGGTAGGGTGCCCGCATCGGCGACCAAGCGGCCCATCTTCTGGTAATGTTGCGGGCTATGCGCCATCATGGTCAGTTTGTGTGCCGTATGGAACGCGACAAGGCCACCGGGCGCGGGGCGCTCTTGGAGCATACAGGTCCAGCGGTAGTAGACGAAGAGTCGCTCGATGAAGTTCTCCCTGAGGCCCATATCGTGGAGACGCCCATCCTCCTCCAGAGGGAGCAGGGGGAAGCGGCGCATGACCTCGCTGGGGAAGATCCCGGTGCCGACGCGGCTGGGCATGCCATGCTGGTCGTAGACCTTGACCCGATAGAGGCCGGAGCTGGGGGATCGGCTCTTGAAGACGAAGCCGTGCAGATTGGCCTCAGCGAGCTCGTCGAGTCGCTCTCTGGCCCATGTCCGCATGCGCTCCGTGTAGTCCTTGCCGGTCCGGATGGTCACCAGGCGAGGGGCGTCGGGGTCGCCCTGCAGATGCATCGCCTCCCGAGGAATGGGTAGGCCAATCTCCACCTCGGGACAGACGGGCACCCACTCGACGAACTGGCCGAGGGTTTCGATCAGAAAGGGGTCCCGTTTGTGTCCGCCGTCGTAGCGGACGTTCTCCCCCATCAGGCACGTGCTCACTCCCAGGCGAATGGTCGGTTCTTCGTCCAGGCACCTGGCCCAGAACAGGCTACTCATCCTCCCAGCGCCTTCCCATCCAGAAGCGGCGCCAGTCGCCCCCGCTGGTCTGCAGCGCGACCAGGGTGTACACGCTGGCGGTGAAAAAACCCAGGACCATCATCAACACGATCCACACGACCGAGCGGATGAAGGACTTCTCCCGGTAGGCGATCCACCCGGAGAAGAGAAAGAATCCCACGTACAGGTCGACCAGCGATACGATGCCCCAGGGCATGGACAGAAGCGCGCTTCCCTCCTTGCCCAAGTCGCCGGTGCTGAACGCGTAGACGAGAACCGCTGTCATTGCAGCCGCCCCGAGCAAGGCCAATATCTTTGCGAGTCTCATAGATCTCTCCCATTCTTGGCTAGGCACGCATGTACCCACAACAGGGCCAACCCGCCCGTGCAGGGCACGACCGGCGCGTGCCAGCGGGGCCCTTCTCCAGTCGTGGGCTCCGCCTCAGGTGACGACCTGCTTCATGAAATCCCGCAGCAAGGTCGTCGCGTATGCCCCCTTGGGGAGGCTAAACGTGAACAGTATGCCGTCAGGGTGACTCTCCACCTCAAGGTCCTCCAGCAGCAGTCGCGCGCGGCGGCGACTCCCACTCAGGCGCTCTCGCTCCAGCATCTCCTCTGTCACCTGCGCCTGTTCGAGCACATCGCGCTCCAGCTCACCCGGCGGACCGCCCGCCCACCACATTCTGGACCCGTAGATCGGGCCCGTGTACGTGATCTCGCGGCGGTCAAAGCGAGGCTGTTCCGCTGCCGCGTCCTCTATTTCGAACAGGCCGCCCGTATCGAGTTTCTTGGCAATGTCGCCAGTCAACAGGCGTTCGAACCAATCACGCTCCAGCCGCCGGACGAGCCACGTGTTAAACAGCGCCGATTGATAGGCACGCAACAGGAGACGTCGCAGCCAGCGCTTGCGCGGTCCCTTCCCCGTCAGCAGAATGTCCCGACCGCGCTCTGCGTTGTCACCGTACGTGCCAAATCGCTGCGGACCGTAGAAGTTCGGCAGCCCGTGATCTTTCAGCGCCTCGGCGATGGTCTGGGATCGAGCGAGAGCGTCCTCGTGCGCATCCACGACCACGATGCGGAAGCGGTTGCCGAGGAGGTGTCCGGCTCGGATCTTGTTGCGGTGGCGCCGCACCCACTCGACCTCGACCGGCAGGTTCTCGTGAATCCGGTGGGCGACGGCGTCCTCATCGGTCCCGGGCAAGTTGAGGGAGAACGTCTGCGTGGTGCGGGCGTGCTTGTCCTTCCGACCGGCGCAGCCGACGTCCACCTCCCGTAGATCGAACAGCTTCCGCAGCTCTCGCTCCAGAGCGCGGGTGGTCCATCCCTCCCTGGTCAGGCGGACGTAGACGTGCTGCCCTTCGCCGGATGGTTCGTACAGCGGTATCTCCTCCACCACGAACTGGGCCGGCTCGATCTTGATCTCCCCGCCGATCCCCGCCAGATCCGCTGTGACATACGGCAGGTCGTCCACGTCGATCACCGTCCACGTGTCCCTGCCGCTCATCCAGAATCCTCGATGGCCACCCAAATGCTACCTTCCTCCACCTTCGTGGGGTACACGGGGAGGGCCCTCTCCTGGGAGACGGCGCCTAGAGCGCGCCCGACCAGGGGTGGCCAGGGTACCCAATCCTCCACTGCACCTGTGGTCAGATCGAACACGCTGTGATGGCGCGGGCACACGATGCTACTGTCCGCGGTCACCTCACCGTGCTCCAGCTTCGCGCCCATGTGGGGGCAGCGGTTCCCCACGGCGTGAATCTGCCCCTCGTGATTGATGAGGAGGATATCTCGCCCGGTCACGTCAAGCACCTGGCGCGTGCCCTTTGGAAGATCGTCTTTCGCTACCACTTCAACCCACTTCATATCGCTCCATTCGGATGCACCGGCACGGGTATCCGGCATTGTCGCTGTCAAAGCGAAGTACCTCTCTGAACCCCTCGCTTTCGTACAGGTGGCGGGCTGGCTCCTTTCCATCCAGCACAATCGTCCACGCCCGCGGACCGATCTCCGCGAGACCCTTCCGCAGAAGGGCTCGTCCTATCCCCTGTTCGTAATACTCGGGATCTACGTGGAGCCACGCCAGACAGTCGCCGTCGATCCCCACAAACCCGACCACGCGCTCGCCGTTGCGGGCCACGAGCTCATGTGCCAGGCGCAGATCCTCTACCTCTTTGTCCTGCTCGATCGGCACGAAGGCACGTGGATCACAAGAACCTCTCAACTCATCCGGCCGGGCGCGGTCGTGAATGCGACATATCGCCCGCCAGTCTTCGTCACAGTATTCTCGGATGGCTATCACGTCGAACACCTCCGCAAACCGAGCTGCTCTGCGATTCGTCGCTCTGGCAACAGGACGCAGCGCATTGTGGCGACAATCTGCTCATCTGCTGGCGGCCACGCACGCGAAGCCTGCGGCCCCTGGTCCGATGTGAGCTCCAATCACGGGCGTCACCTCGGCCTCAATCGGCTCCTTGCCCTCGGGGAAGAGATGTCTGGCACGCTCACGAAGCTCCCTGATCGTCTCTGGTGCCTGGGTATGCACCAACGCCAACTCCTCAAGCGGCGCCAGATCCTCCAACATGTCGAGCAGTCGCTGCACGGCGCGTTTTGTCGTGCGCACCTGCTGAACGTTGGGCTCGCCGTCGTGCATCGTCAGTAGCGGTTTGATCCTCAGCAGGCCCCCAATCTTCGAGACTGCCCAGTTCATCCGCCCGCTCCGCTGAAGAAACTCGAGGGTGTCCAGGGCTGCAAACAGATGTGTTCGCCGGGTCCTCTCCTTGAGCTCGTCAACGATCTCGGCGATGGAGCGCCCCGCCGCGGCCGCCTTGGCGGCTGTCTTGACCAGGAACCCGGTTCCGACGCTCAACTGCCCCGAGTCGAAGACCGTGACCGGCACGGCGTCTGTTGCCTCGGCAGCCAGCTGCGCCGTGTTGAGCGTCCCGCTGAGGCTGATGGAGATGTGGATGGAGAGAATCTCTTGAGCGCCCTCGTTCGCTAGCCTCTCGTAGGTCTCGCGAAACATCTCTGGGCCGGGCGAGGCCGTCTGAGGATGGTCCTCAAACGTAGGCAGGCGTTCATAGAACTCCTGCCGTGACATCTCAACGCCATCCAGGTAGCTCTTCTGGCCCACGTTGATGTACAGCGGCACGACGGTGACTCCGAGATCGGCCGTGATCTCCTCGGGCAGGTCGCAGGTGCTATCGGTGACAATCTTTACTGACATGGGTATCCTCGACGGGGTAAGTGAGCGAGTTGACTACTCAGGTGAATACAGCTTATCGCTCTTGGCGGCCATAAGGAAGTCGTTCTCGTGCAGCCCCTTGATGTCGTGGGTGTACCAGGTGATCGTGGCGCGGCCCCAGGTCAGGATGATGATGGGGTGATGTCCCTGTTCCTCTGCAATCTCGCCGATCTCATTGGCAAACTGGAGGGCTTCGACGAAATTGCCGAACTCGAAATCGCGTCTCAGTTTCTTCGCGCCGTCCTCCTCAACAATCTCCCAGTCGGGAACCTGAGGCATCATCTCCTTCATCTTCTCCTCAGTCAGGACGCGGGCATCGCCACGACTGCCCGAAGACTTCGTGTGTGCGAGTTTGTTGTCCATATATGGTGTCCTTCGCTTAGCATCTTGCTCGTCTGATTCGGCGGCCTCGGTTCCTTTCCCTAGACCGAGCGGTGCACTGCGACCCACTGTTTGTGCTCGGGCCTTTCCCGTCGCGTCAACGTTTGTGAGGCAACTGCGGAGAGCGCTCGCCCGTTCATCAGGGTAGGCCCTCCACGAAACCAGTGACTGCTTCCAGAAACGGTCCAGGACATTCCTCGTGCGGTACGTGACCGCACTGTGGAATCACGACCAGATCGGCGTTGGGGAGCTGCTCCGCCAGCTGGATGCTGGACTCGACGGGGACGATACGGTCGTCATCGCCGCTGATGACCAGCGAAGGTACGGTCAGCTGTGGGATCCGGCTGGTCAAGTCCCGCCGTTGTGAGGCCTTCGTGAGTTCCCATAGTGCGCGATCCCAGTTCTCTGCCCGGAGCGGCTTTCGGTAGCTTGCACGGATCTGGGGCGTGATCTTCGCCGGCTCGTGCCACGCGCTCTCGAGAAAAGCGTCGCCCCGCTGCGAGATCTGCCGGGCGAGAAGTGGGCCGAGGTGGTCCAGCTGGGGGGTGCTGAGGAGCGGCCGGATCCAGTTGGGCGCGCCTCCTCCCTCGTAGATGGCTGCGTCGACGAGGATGAGCGCCTTCACCCGTTCAAAATGTGCGAGGGCGGCCTGGACGGCGACCGTGCCACCGGCGGAGTTGCCGACAAGAATGGCTTCATCGATGTCCAACGTGTCCATCAGCCCCACGACCAAGGCCACCTGGGCCTCCGGTGCGTACGGATGGGCGCCTTCATCCCAAGCCATAGGGCGCTCGGTGAGGCCAAAGGCAGGTCGGTCGAAGGCAATCACACTGCCCAGCTCACTCAATGGATCCATCACCTCGCGCCAGGAGAAGACGCTGGCGCCGAAGCCGTGGAGAAGGATGAAGGTTGGATCCCCCGCACCCGCTGCCTTGTAGTGCACCTGGAGACCGTTCACCTCGACGAATCGGCTGTCGCGGTCGGCCAGCTGCTCGGGTGGGACCGTATTCTCAATGGGTGGGACCGGAACCAAGAAGGGTCCGATCAGGAGGGCGCCCAAGAGAAGTGCAACCAAGATTAAGACCGCGCGCCGTCGCTCTCTCACGGGCACCTCTCGCTCCTGCCGCGCTCTCTGCCCCGGGACGTCGTCGGTTGACGTGGCCCGGCCCCTCTGGATTCCCAGGCCTCTTCGTGACGAGCAGGGATGCCGCCCGGCTGGTGAACCCCGGACGTATCGCGCTGGTGGCCGGCCTCGGCTCCGCGTCTCATCTCTCCACCTCTTGGAGCAGGGCCAGGGTTGCAGCCGTCACCTGGTGCTGCTGTGCTTCGCGGCTGATCGTGGCTGGCACGTCCCCGGCCTGCGAGCCGTACCAGCCGAATTGTGCGTGATTGCCGCCCTCAATCTCGATCCATTGGGTCCCCGAAGGGAGGAGGTGCCGCGAGGCAGCGATCTCCTCGGGGGTAGCCAGCCCGTCGTTGGTGGCGTATACGGCGGTGACAGAAAGATCCTGCTCGGAGAGGTCGTCACTCTGTGCCGGGTAGGAGGCCCAGAGCAGGAGCCCCTCCACCGTCCCCGGATGCCTGTGAGCAAAACGGGCCGCCATCGCTCCGCCCAACGAGTGTCCTCCGACGACCCACCGCGTTACTTGTGGAAACGAGTCGATCACAGCGGCCGCGCGATCTGGCGCGAAGACCGCAAGGTTGAGCGGCATGGGCACGACGACCACGAGATAGCCCCGGCCAGCGATGGCGCGGGCAGGCGGGCCGTAGGCGCGCGGATCGACGCGCCCGCCGGGATAGAAGACGAGGCCGGTGGAGGGCTCCTGGGCTGTGGGGCGGAATGTGAGCCAATCGTGCCTCGTCACCAATACGTCGTCGGCACTCATGGGTGCCTCCAAGGCGGCCTCCCCTCCGGGCATTGGGCTGGATGTGGATTCGGCCCAGACGACGAAGCCGACGGCCGCCAGGAGCGGGATAAGAAGCAGCACCCACCACCATCGCTTGATATAGCGCACGGTTCTCTCTGCTCTCGACTTCATAGGCACTCAGCACACGGTGGAGAGATGACGGTCAACTCTCGTGTCGATGGTCACCAGGGACGCCCCAGCGCTCGACCCGGTCGTAGCGAGGCTGAGTCGCGTGGAAGTGTACCTCTATGGTTGCTTGGTCGAGCGCCGGGTGCGCCTCGAACAGGCCTCTGTCGCCATAGCGGAGCGCCTGCAAGACCAGGGGCAACTCCGTCTTGAAGATTGCGAATCGCGTGCCCGCCGGGCCCAGGGCCAGTCCGCCACTGACGTGACAGTGGACGTGAAGAACTGGGCCTGGCTCTTCGTCCTTCCATTCGGCTAGTACCTCGTCGCGCATGAGGCGCGTGTACAGGCCGGAGATCTGCTCGGTGTCGTAGGCGGAGTCGATGGTGAGGAAGAGATCGCCGGTGAGGTCGGAGTGGGTGAGGGTGTAGAAGCGCGGTGTTATGGGACCGTCAGCGCTGACGCGCGGGGAGTGGGTGACATGAAGGTTCTCCGGTCGCAGACGGCTCATTCCCTTTCTCCCAGGTTGTGGGCTGTCTGACCGAGCCGCTCGCGGAGCCAGCTGGCAATGGGCGCGGCACGCTCGTCCAACTGGTCTCTTACAGCCTCGTGATAGGCCTCAAGCACCTGGCGGAGCCCTTGCACCGAAGTCTGCTGTTGGACGTCCCGGCGTTCCACCCAGTCTACGTAGTCACCGAGCAGGTCGATCTCGCCGAACTGGAGGGCGGCCAGGAGAGCACCAGAGAATGCGTCGGCGACCTGATGCATGGTCTGGGGAGGCAGCCCTTCGACCGCGAGGGACTGGCAGACCTGGGCCTCCACGGCGAGCTGATGATCCAAGTAATGCGCGAGGGCCTCGTCGTAGGCGGGCGACCGGCTCTCTGCGGCGGGAGGCTGGGGGCTGGTCACAATGAGGCGCTCGGTCCGTTCCATCGCCTTCGTCAGGGTCGGGCCCAGGAAATGGCCGGGCACGCGCTTTCGCAGGTCGGGGATGCGGTTGAAGATGCCGCCCCCGAACCCGACGCAGACGGCCTTGCGCTGCAAGAGCTGGGCCATTCTGAGGAGCGTAGCTGCCGTGTGGAGCTGCTGTGCAGCGAGGACAACGAGGTCGGGCCCCGTAGCGTCGACCGTCTGTTCCATCCGCTCGAGCGGAACGTCGGTGCCCAGGTAGACCACGTCCCAGCTCGCTCTGCGGAGCAGCAGCGCCAAGATGAAGGGGCCGACGGCGTGCTCCTCGTGTGGTGAGCATGCGATCACGACGCGGCCTCGGCGGGTGGGCGGTGGCGCGCCGGTCATCAGGGCTTTGAGACGGCGCATGGCGACCTGGGACGCAAAGTGTTCCTGCTGTACCGTAACCTCGCCCTGGTACCACCTCCGACCAATCTCCGCGATTCCCTCCCGTACAATATCGAGGACGACCAGCTCTGGAGAGAAGAGGGCGAAGGCCCGGGTGAGGGCCTGGTCCGCTCGCCGATCATCGAAAGCGAGGCAAGCGGACACCCATTCTTCGCGCAGGTCGGCGGTCCCTTGCCCGGTGGGCATGCCTGCAGGTTGTGAGGAGAGGGGCATCTTGCGAAGAGGATCCTGGCCTCGTTCTTCCAGGCTGCGCCACAGGTCAACGGCCCTGCCGATCCTGAGCCCCTCTTCCTGCCGGGCGACCAGCCACCTGACGGTATCGATATCGCGCTGGGAGTAGATGCGGTGGCCGGCCTCGGTGCGGTCTGGCCGGGGGAGATCGTAGCGGCGCTCCCACGCGCGCAGGGCGTCGGCCGTGACGCCTGTTGCCTCCACCACGGCTTTCAGGTTGAAGATTGGCTCCCGGTAGGTCTCTCTCGGCATCGCGTCAGTCCGCTCCTCTGTTGAGCTTCGAGTTAGAGTGTACCCGAATGTAGATAATTTGTCAAGGAATTGGGGAACATACACGGCTGAGGCCCACGGCGCGAAAGGTGTCGGGATTTCTATCCGTCGGGGGTCGTTCGCGGTTGGGCAAGGCGCTGTTTGAGGAAGGCGATGGTCTCGACGGGGGTCGGGTCGACCTCGTTGAGCATGGCGACGTAGAAGCTGACGAAGTCGCCGAAGTGTATGAGGGAAAGCATCTGGGCGAGGGCGCTCTCGCCGTGGCCGTAGATCTCCTCGGCTGTCACGCCTTCGCGTGCGAGGAGCTCGCGTGTGGCATCCCAGCGCTCCTGGATGCGCTGTGGATCGAGGGGGGAACGGAGCATGAGGACGATGGCGTTCTCGCGGATCCGATCGGGGATTCCGAAGCCGACGACAGCGTTGTGGTGCAGCTCGGGAAGAACTTCGAAGAAGGCCCACTGTTTGGCGTTCTCGTTGAACTGCGTCTTCCAGCGGTTGGCGACGGCGGCCAGGAATTGAGCGCCGTAGATGAGAGGCAAGTGCCCTTCAATCCGTCGCGCCAGCTGCTTGGCGTCGTTGCGAGCCAGCGGCACGGCGGCCCCGATCTGCTCCTGCCAGGTGGACATGATCCGAATTGAGTCAGCGAGCTGGTCGGAGTAGTCGCGGATGAATCCCAACTGGTGGATGAGGCCGAAGAGGAGGAGGAAGGAGTAGCCGATGGCCGCCCTGGGCTGGGACTGGTAGTCGAACTGGACGACAGGTGCGCCCGCCTGGTGGGCCAGGTCGGCGAGCTTGCCGCCCGTCGTGATGGCTATCGCGCGGGCGTCGCGCGTCTGTGCCTGCCGAAAGCAGGAGAGGGTCTCTTCGGTGTTCCCGGAATAGCTGCAGGCGACGACCAGGTTGTCCGGCCCCTCGATGAAGGCGGGCAGGGCGTAGCCGCGTACGACATCAATGGGAACGTCGCACTCATCGGCCACGAGACCTTGCAGAAGTGCGCCTCCGATGGCGGAGCCTCCCATTCCAGCGATGGTGACGCGGCGGACGAGACCGTAGTCTGGCGGGAGGGTGAGCTGCTCGGACTGCTCCCAGGCCGCGGCGCACTGTTGTGGCAGCGCCTGGATACGCTCGAGCATGTTGTCGGAATCGAGGTGTCTGATGGCCTGGGTGTCATTGAGGTTCATTGGGCGTATCCTCCCCGGTAGTCGGCGGGCTTGGGTGCCCATCGGTGCACGGTGGTCTTCGAGAGATGATACCAACGGTGTGGTGGCCTGTCAAGCTTGCTTGCATGAAACGGTGCAAGGCGTTATAATCCCGGTGGCAAGCGGGGAAGTGTCGGAATGGGCAGACGAGCGTGACTTAGGATCACGTGGGGAGACCCGTGCGGGTTCGAATCCCGCCTTCCCCATTGCCCGACGAGGTGAGTAGGCGCGTGGAATGCGCGCCTACTGGTGTGCAGGGCTCAGGCCGCGTTCAAGAGACGGGTCGGACCCCTGAAGTTGATGAACGGTGCGAGGCAGCGGTTGAGGGCTCCGTTAGCATCGGCATTGACAGGAGGCAGAGTCCATTGAAGATCAGTAGTGAAGCCATCGGCGAGCGTCAGCTAGCGCTGACGATCGAGGTAGATGAAGAGCGTGTGGAGCGGGCGCAACGAGAGACCGCGCGCCAGATCTCCAGAGAGGTGGACATCCCTGGCTTCCGGAAGGGAAAGGCGCCTTACGACGTCGTAGTGCAGCGTCTTGGTCGAGATGTGGTGCGCCAGGAGCTGGTCAACAGCCTGGCACAAGACGTGTATCGCGAGGCGCTGGACAAAGAGGAGCTGGTCCCGTATGCCCCGGGGACGCTGGAGGAGGTGGAGTTCGAGCCCCTCAGACTACAATTCGTCGTCCCCCTGACCCCTGAGGTCGACCTCGGCGGCTATCGGGACTACCGTCGGGAGTTCCCGAACGTGGAGGTGGCGGAGGAGGCGGTGGAGCGCGCCCTGCAGAGCATCCGGGAGCAGAACGCGGTTCTCAATCCTGTCGATGGCCCGGCGGCTGCCGGGGATGTTGTGGTGGGCTGGCTGGAGGGTCGAGGACCGGATGGGGGAGTCTTTGTGGAGGAGGAGGAGGCGCGTATCCTGCTGGAGACTGAGGATGATGGGCCTATCCCGGGGCTGGTCGATGCCCTGATCGGTGTGGAGGCGGGCGAAGAGCGGAGGTTCGATCTGACCTTGCCCGAGGACTTCGAGGTGGAGGCGTTGCAGGGAGAGGAGGCCGCGTTCAGCGCCGACGTGGAGAGCGTCTACGAGCGGATCCTTCCCGAGCTGGATGATGATCTGGCGCGCACGGTGGGGAAGTATGACAGCTTCGCGGAGTTGGAGGAGGACGTTCGCGAGCGACTGCGGGAGAGGCAGCGGGCCGAGGCTGAGGGTGAGTACGCCGAGAAGGTGCTGGAGGCGATCATCGACCAGGCCGAGGTGTCCTACCCGCCTATGATGCTGGAGGAAGCGCTGGATAGCGCTGTCGAGGAATACGAGGCGCAGGTCGAGCGCCGTGAGCACATGATGCTGAGGGACTATCTGCGGATTCAGGGTAAGACGATGGACGATCTCCGCGAGGAGCTGCGGCCAGAGGTGGAGAAGTCCCTTGTGCGTTCACTGGTGCTGGGTGAGGTGGTGGAGCGCGAAGGCCTTGCGGTGAGCGACGAGGAGTTGGACATCCAGATCGCCGAATCGAGCGAGCAGTACGGAGAGCGGGCAGAGGCGGTGCGAGAGGCCCTCAGAGCGCCCGAGCGGCAGCGGGACATACGGAACCGTATGCTGGCGAGCAAGGCCGCCAAACAGCTCGTGACCATCGCCAAGGGGAAAGCCGAGCGTACGGCTGCTGAGGACGAACCCGGTGAGGCCGGAGAGCCAGAAAGATCAGAAGAGAACGAAGAGGCTGACACGTAGCCCTTTGAGGAGGTTTGAAGATGCCATTAGTTCCAATGGTGGTCGAGTCGACGGGACGTGGTGAGCGCGCGTATGACATCTATTCGCGGTTGCTGAAAGACCGCATCATTTTCATCGGCACGCCGATCAACGACCAGGTGGCGAACCTGGTGGTGGCGCAGATGCTGTACTTGCAGAGCGAGGACCCGGAGAGACCGATCTCGCTGTACATCAACTGTCCGGGAGGGGTGATCTATCACGGTCTGGCGATCTACGACACCATGCGTCACGTCGAGGCGCCGGTACACACGTACGCGGTGGGGGTGACGGCCAGCATGGGCACGGTGCTCCTGGCATCGGGCGATCCGGAACATCGATACGCGCTGCCTCACGCCACCGTCCACATGCACCCGGCTGGGGGCAGCGCGCAGGGGTATGCGCCGGACGTAGAGATTCAGTACAAGGAGCTGAAGCGGGTGGAGGATCTCCTTCATCGACTTCTGTCGAGGCACACGGGACAGAGCGTGGAACAGATCGCGTCCGACTTCGAGCGGGATCGTTTCATGACAGCTGAAGAGGCAGTGGAATACGGACTGGTGGATCAGATCCTGGAGAGGGCCCGGGAGGAAGAGGAGTAAGCGACGGCCTCGTTGGCAGATACAAGGCGTCGCCTGGAGCTGCTCCGGGTGACGTCATTGTGGTCTTAGCACGGTTTGCCGCCCGCCAACGGCTGTGTGACCGTGGAAGGGCGACACTCGACGACGGGAATGCGGGGGGCGAAGAAAGGGCCGACCAGCGATTCGTGGTCGGCCCTTATGCCGAGTCTAAGGCGGTGAGGGGCTAGTCACCGCAGCTTTCGATCAAGTTATTCTCGAGCAGGAAATTGCAGGCCACGTCCTCCGGATCCTGCTCGTCGCCGGTGTCCAACTCCCCATCCTCTCCGACATCGACGAGGCTGTTGAGATAGGTCATCGTCTCGGTATCAAGCGCGGCGGCGACGGGGTTCAAAGCGTTCCTGGCGGCGTCGCTCACCGCCTCCTCGCGCACGTTCGGGGCGGGGTTGTAGACGGGGAAGAACTGCTTATCGTCCTCCAGGTTGAACAGCCCCCAGGCGGCGATGCGCCCATCGGTGGCAAAGCCCATTGCCACGTCGCACTCGCCGTCGCGCAGAGCCTTGTAGGTCACCCCGATCTCCATAGTCTTGACGTTCTCTTCCTTGAAGGCGAAGCCGTACTTGTCCTGGAGCGCCGGATAGCCGTCAGGCCGCACCGTCCACTCCTGGTCGGAGCAGAGCACGGCGTCTGGCTTCTGCTCCAAGAGCTGACCCAGCTCGGATATCTTGGAAATTCCGTACTCCTGGCCAGCCTCCTGCGTCATCATCAGCGTGTAGGTGTTGTTGAACGGGGCGTAGTCGAGCCAGATGATGCCGTTGCCCTCGTCCTCGTCCTTGACCACCTGGTAGCATTCCTGAGGATCGGTGATGGCCTCCTCGTGACCCAGGTGGGTCAGCAAGGCGGTGCCGGTGTACTCCCAGTACAGATCTATTTCTCCGGCTTCCAGGGCCTCGCGGTTGACCATGGTGCCGCCGAGGTCAACCCTGTTGTTGACGGTCAAGCCGGCATCCTCGAGAGCGAGGACGCTCATCCATCCGAGCAAGTACTGCTCGGTGAAGTTCTTGGAACCGACGGTGATTTCTTCTGCCCCCCCTCCACAGGCTGTCATCAGCATGGCTGCGACGACCAGTAGAGCGAGAACACTGAATAGCCTCTTCATCTTCTGCCTCCTTACTGTAGCACTTGTCTCGCGAAAAGCGTTCTGTTTCTCGGACTGAGGCCTGCGAGTCTCTTAGGCATCACCTCCCTTCCGTGATCGGCGTCATCTGGTCTGGATTAAGTGCCACGCGGTGCAAGGGCTTGCTGGACCTTGCCCATGACGAAGTCGAGACCGATGGCAAAGACGGCGGTGATCACCGCTGCAATGGCGACCATGTCGAAGCGCCTGACCCGGAGTCCGGTGGCCATGGGACGGCCCAGGCTCGACCAACCGATGAAGGTGGTCAGCGCGGCAGTCCCCACGTTGATCACCAGGGATGTGCGGACGCCGGCAGCGATGACGTTGAGGGCAAGTGGAAGCTCGATGCGGAACAGGATTTGGCGTTTGGTCATCCCCATGCCGCGCGCTGACTCAATGATGGCCGGATCCACCTCGTCGATGCCGGTGGCCGCATTGCGCACGATGGGCAGGAGCGAGTAGAACCAGAGGGCGAGGAGGGAGGGTTTGAAACCGATGCCCAAGAAGGCGAGAGAGAGGCCCAGAATGGCCATGCTGGGCACGGTCTGCCCGATGTTGGCGATGCCGAGGATGAGGCCGGAGAAGTCGCGAAACCCTTCCCGGGTGATCAGGATGCCCGCCGGGATAGCGGTCAGCATGGCGACGACGCCAGAGACGAATACTATCTCGATGTGATTGAGGATGTATTGGGTCAGCTTGCTGGGTTTGCCCGCCTCGTCGAAGAAGGCGGTGTAGCTCATCGTCCCTGGCTCGATCTCGTAGACGACCTGGGTGTAAAGGAGAATCATCACGACGGTCAGGACAAGAGGGATGCCTATCCAATCTAGGATGTTCTTGAGGGTTGACATTGCCTTCAGGAGCGGCGAACGCTCGAGCGCACTGGCTGTCATCTGCTCTGTTCCTCCCTATGGCTGAGGGCCTCTTGAATCATGGCCAGATCGATGAGTCCGCGCACTCGCTCCTCTTCGTCCACGACGCACGCGTTCTGGTAGTCGGAGGCGATCAACTGCGACAAGGCGTCCCTCAAGCTGGTGCCCATCTGGATGCTGACGGCGGCCGGCTTCACGAACTCGTCCACCCACCCTTCCTCCCCTTCCAGGTCGGTGATATCGAGGTAGCCCTTGAGCTTACGATCGGCGCCAGTGGCGTAGACGTACTCAAGTCCTTTCTCATCCATGAACCGTCTGGCTTCGCGGACGGTCTGGGTATCGAGGACGAGCGACGGATGGGCGTCCATCACCTCTTCGACGCGTACCAGATTGAGCTGCTTCAGCGTGCGATCAGCGCCCACGAAGTCCTCGACGAATTCGTTGTTGGGGTGGGAGAGGATCTCGCCCGGGGAGCCATACTGCTCCAGGACTCCGCCGACGTTCATAATGGCGATCTTGTCACCCATCTTGATGGCCTCGTTGATGTCGTGGGTAACGAAGATGATGGTCTTGTGGATCTTCTGCTGGAGGCGCAAGAACTCATGCTGGAGCCGATCGCGAGTGATGGGATCGATGGCGCCAAAGGGCTCGTCCATGAGCATAACGGGGGGATCCGTTGCCATGGCGCGGGCCACGCCGATGCGCTGTCGCTGACCTCCAGAGAGTTCCCTGGGATAGCGATCGCGAAACTCGGCAGCATCCATCCCCATGATGCCCAGAAGCTCGTCGACGCGCCGGTCGATGCGGGCCTGCTCCCACCCCACGAGCTTGGGGACGGTGCCGATGTTCTCGGCGATGGTCATATGGGGGAAGAGACCGATCTCCTGGATGACGTAGCCGATGCTGCGGCGCAGCTGGATGGGATCCATCTGGGTCACGTCTCTTTCCTCGACGTAAATCTTGCCGCTCGTGGGCTCGATCAGGCGGTTGACCATCTTCATGGTGGTGGTCTTGCCGCAGCCAGAGGGGCCGACCAGGACGCATATCTGTCCTTCCGGTACGACCAGGGAGAGATCCTCGACGGCGGGCTCTGCCTGACCGGGGTAGATCTTGGTCACGTTTTCTAGTGTAATCATGGTGTTCCTTTCCTCTCGCCAGCGATAACCATTACGAAGAACGCTCGCGCAAGCCAGCGGGCGTAAAGACGTCCTGGGCCCAGCCGAGCAAAGCATCGACGATCAGAGCGAAGATCGAGACGCCGATGGCGCCGGCGAGCACCATCGGATCGCTGCCACGGCCGATGCCGTCGAAGATGTACTTACCCAACGTCTTGACGCCGATCAACTTGGCGATGGCCGCGATGCCGACGATCATGACCATGGATATCCTGACACCGGCCATGATGACCGGCACGGTCATGGGCACCTTGATCTTACGCAGAATCTCCCACTCCGTCATCCCCATGCCCCGCGCAGACTCGATGACTGGGTCCGGCACCTCGTTGATCCCGGTATAGGTGTTGCGGAGGATGGGGAGTTGGGCATAGAGGATCAGCGCCAGCGCCGCGTTCATGAATCCGATGCCGAAGAGAGGAATGAAGAGGCCGAACAACCCGATGCTCGGGAAGGTGAGCATGATGCCGGCTGCGTAGAGGACCGGCTCAGCGGCGCGGTCTCCGAAGATGAACAGGACGTAGAGGAGAATCGTCAACACCAGACCGAGCAGGCCAAGCCCCTGTGCCCTTCTGGTGATTGTCCTCAACGTGCTTTCTATCCCCGGGCCGAACGTGCCACCGCCGCCGAGATAGATGAAGAGGAAGAAGGCCAAGGGTGCCAGCGCCCAGAGATGGGAAAGCCGCGGACGCCGAGACGGGAGTGTGATGAGGATGCCCATGACCACACCCAGCACGATGGCGATAACCATCGAGAAGACGACCAGCCAAGCGTGCGAGAGGGCCTGGTCGAACAATCGGGCTCTGTTGCTCCAGGTGAACCGTCCCGTCTTGGTCACGACGTTGTCAGCCTGAGCGACGAACATGGCTGCGGCGTTGAGGGCGGCCCATATGACGAGGGTGACGAGGACGACATTGACAGCGTGGCTGGCTCTCAGCCCGTGGGCCGCCTGAAGGGCGAGAAGCCCGAGGAAAGAGCCGTAGATGGCAAGGGCGACCTGGATGACGCGGTCAACGCCCAACGGGGCCAGGGGACCCAGAATGGGCGTGGCCAGCCCCACGGCCCGACCGAAGAGCGCTACGATGATGACGGTGGGGACGAGGGGCAGCGACAGCGCGTAGCAGTGGGTGAGGAAGCTCCCCTGGCCGCCGGCGAGCTGGACGACGATGAACAGGATAAAGGCAATGACGACGAAGTCGACGACGACAGTGAGGATGGTCGTGAGGAGGCTGAGAAGGGCGGGCACAGACGCCGTGCCCATAGGTATTTTGGCCAGTCCGATCGCAAGGCCTAGAATCGCAAGGCCAAGGAGCAGCTTTGACGCCGTGGCGTGCGCGTTCTCCGCCGCGAACGACTCGACAGTGGGCTGAGTGAATGCTCTCATCCAGCTGCTGAACAGCTCTCCAACCATGTTCACCTCCTGCGCTGACGGCTAGCGGGGCGTGTTTTTTGTGCCTGGGCGAAGCCAGATCGGCTCAGGTGCTTTCATTCGTAGAGCTACGTGCTACCGGGTCGACGGGAGCGAGGCCGCGTGGGCGCGGCAGGCTCAGCAGATTTTCGTCGCCACCAAGTCCTATTATACCTACCCTGGGATGTATGTCAACGTCCGGTATTCAGCCCCCTCAGGCCGGGAGGAGAGTCTCGGCCTTGCCGAAGAGGCCAGCCGTGCCGCCCGTATGCCAGAAGAGCACCTTCTCGTCGGGCCGGAAGGCGCCGCCCTGGATCAGATCCAGCAGGCCACCGAAGGCCCGGCCTGTGTAGACGGGATCAAGCAGCAAACCCTCGAGACGAGCCAGGGTGTTGATGGCGTCCCGCTCCAGGTCGCCGACCACGCCGTAGCCACCGCCAAGGTAGTCGTCGTTGACGGCGAACTCGATTGGCTCCAGGGCGAGCTCCAGTCCAAGGTGCTGGGCCGTCGCTGTGGCCAGGTCGGCCAGCGTCTCGCGGAGCGCGTCCGCTGGCAGATCGACGCTGATGCCCAGGATGCGGCCCTGGTAGTCGAGGGCTCGCGCTGCGACGACCAAGCCGGCCTGGGTCCCGCCACTGGAAGAGGCGAAGACGATGTGGTCGAAGGCGAGGTCGCGATCCTCGCATTGGGCGAGTAGCTCCTCCATCCCTGATACGTAGCCGGTAATGCCGACGGGGTTACTCCCCCCGTAGGGGACGATATACGGGTGGCGGCCTTTCTTACGCAACTGCTGGGCGACCTGGTCCAGCTTTTCGTGCAGCGGCTCGTCTCCAGCCCAGACGATGTCGGCGCCCAGGAGGTGGTCGAGGAGCAAGTTGCCCTGGGTCTTGAGTGGGCGCTCACCGCGGAGCACAAGCACGCGGTCGAGTCCGAACTTGGCGGCTGCAGCTGCGGTCTGGCGGGCGTGATTTGACTGATCAGCGCCGCAGGTGATGAGGGTGTCGGCTTCCTGCCGCAGGGCGTCGGCGGCGAGGAACTCGAGCTTGCGCGTCTTGTTGCCTCCGGTCGCCAGTCCGGTCTGGTCGTCTCGCTTGACCCACAGCTCTGGGCCGCCAAGCTCGCTGGTGAGCCGCGGCAAGGGCTCGAGAGGAGTGGGCAAGTGGGCAATGGTGACGCGGGGCAGATGGTCGGTCAGCATGGTTACCTCCGATTTCAGTAATCAGACTGTGGATGTATAATCGGGCAGATGCGCTGGACGGTGGTCTTCCGATGGAAGGTGAAGCGCACCTGGGCACGATCTGCCGTAACATATCTGGGCAAGGGGAGAAAATGCACAAGCTGTATCGGGTAGCGGGTATGATACTCCTGTTCTTGGTGTTGGCAAACGGGGTCTCAGCATCCGGTCTGCGGGTCGGTGAGGGGGTTCAGATGGTGCAGGCCGCACCCGCTGCGTGGCTGGCGGCGGACGTGATGACTGGTAGCTCTGCTGGCTCGGGGGTGAAGGGGATCGGCGTGGGGTTGCTGGGTGATGGGGGTGGGGAGCTGCCGCTCGACCCGGAAGTAAGGCGCGTGCTGGCGAGCGCTGACGCAGAGAGGAGCGTGCGGGTCATCGTCCACATGGACGAGCCCAGCGGTGCCGGGGGAGAAGGCTTTGCCCCGGCGGCGGACGGGCAGGAGCGCGCCAGGCTCGTCTCGCGGCTTCAGGGTGCGGCAGACAGGGCGCAGCGGTCGGTGCGGGCCTATCTGGAAAGGGAGCGCGTGAGGGGGACCGTGTCTTCCTATCGCCCGTTCTGGATCACAAACGCGATCGCCGTGGACGCGCGCCCGTCGGTGGTGCGTGGCCTGGCCCGTCAGCCGTCTGTGGCGGTCATCACCCTTGATCACTGGCGTCGGTGGTTTGAGAGCGGAGAACCGGCGGTCGGCGCCGAGGCTGAAGCGGCCGAGCAGGTGGAATGGAACATCGAGCGTATCCGCGCGGATGAGGTGTGGGCCTCGCTCCAGATCTCGGGCACGGGGGCGGTGGTGGCGGGGATGGACACGGGCGTGGACTGGCTGCATCCGGCGCTGGAGAGGAACTACCGGGGCTACAACCCACACGGTCCGTCGAATCACGCCTACAACTGGTACGACGCGACGGACGGAGGTGCGGGCTACCCGGTGGACGGTCACGGGCACGGGAGCCACACCATGGGCACGACGGTGGGGCGAGGGGGAATCGGTGTCGCTCCTGGGGCCAGGTGGATCGGGGTCAGGGTGCTGAACAACCAGGGGTACGGGTACGATTCGTGGATCCACGCTGGCTTTGAGTGGGTTCTGGCGCCGGGTGGTGACCCGTCGCGAGCGCCTGACGTGGTCAACTGTTCCTGGGGCAGCAGTAGCGCGTACCTGACGACGTTCCAGGACGACCTGCGGGCGCTGCGAGCGGGCGGTATCCTGCCAGTGTTCTCGAACGGGAACAATGGGCCGGGTGTGGGTACGGTCACCTCGCCGGCCTCTCTACCCGAGGCCTTCGCGGTGGGTGCGGTCGACGAATACAATGAGGTGGCCACGTTCTCGAGCCGGGGCCCGTCGCCCTGGGAGGAGGTGCGGCCCCACGTCGCGGCGCCAGGCGTCCGCGTCCGTTCGAGCGTACCGGGCGGCGCGTATGCGACGATGAACGGCACCTCAATGGCGGCGCCGCACGTCTCGGGCGTGGCGGCGCTGCTGCGCTCGGTGAGCTCGACGCTGAGTATCACCCGGGCTACGGCGGTCATCACGAGCACGGCTCTGGCTCTGGGAGAGGAGGTGCCGAACAACGACACCGGGTGGGGGCGAGTGGACGCGTTCGCAGCTGTCACGGCTCTGGCGCGCCCCGGGTTCATCGCCGGAACGGTGAAGGATGGAGCAACTGACCTGCCTATAGCCGGTGCCAGGGTACGGGCGATGTCCCGGGGAGGGGACGCGTCGGCCGAGACAGAGACCGACGCGGACGGCAGGTACTTGCTGGCCCTGTCGTCGGGCGTTTACGAGCTCAGTGTGTCGGCCTTTGGCTACGAGCCGGCGAGCGTTGGCGGTGTGCGTGTTGTCAGGGACGCGGTGACGTCGGAGGACGTGACGCTGGTGGCCCAGCTCACGGGGAGCCTGAATGTCCAGGTGGTGGATGCGTCGAGTGGCGAGCCGGTGACGGCGACAGTGGCGGTGCTGGATACGCCTTACGAAGTGACGACTCATACCTGCAGTTTCGAGCTTCCGAGCGGGACGTACCCGGTGCGGGCGAGGCGTCTGGGCTACCGGGTGGTCACGGCGACGGCCGTCGTGTCGGTGGGAGAGACCAGCAGTGTGGTGCTCCGTCTGCCAGAAGCGCCGGCGGTGTTGGTGGTGGACAGCGGGAGCTGGTATTATGAGAGCCAGATGCGGTACTACCGTCAGGCGCTGGACGACGGCGCGTATGCCTACCACGAATGGTCGATCCGACGGCTTCCTGAGGATATCCCGGCGGTGTCTGACCTGGGGGGTTATGACATCGTGGTGTGGAGCGCCCCGCGAGACGCGCCGGGCTACATTGGCGCCGGAGAGATCATCACGGGGTACCTGGAGGCCGGCGGTCGGTTGCTGCTGAGCGGTCAGGACGTCGGGTTCTGGGACGGGGGGGGATCGGGGGTGTCCTGGAGCCCATACTACAGAGACTACCTGAAGGCGCAGTTCGTGGGTGACGACGCGCCGACGCGGGTTCTCGACGGGGTGGCGGGCGACATCTTCGCGGGAACGACGGTCACGATCGCGGGGACCGGGGGAGCCGACAACCAGGACTACCCTGATGTGGTGTCGCTGGCGGACCCGGAGGCGGCGGGGCCGGTGATGGTGTATCGCGATGACGGCTGTGGCGGCGTGCGGGTGGGAACGTGCGTCGATTATCGGGTGCTCTACTTCGCCTTTGGGTTTGAGGCGATCAACGACCGGGTGAGACGACGGCAGGTGATGGAGAGCGCGATCGAGTGGCTCGAGGCCCCGGCTCCGACGGCGGGCTTGAGGCTGGCGCCGACGTCTCAGCTGGGGATCGGGGTGCCCGGGTCCCTCATCACGCACGCCGTGCGGGTGAGTCACATCGGGCAGGGCGGTGGCGACGACGAGATTGACCTGACGGTGACGGCCGCGTCCTGGCCGACGGAGCTCAGCGCGCCGTCGCTGACGCTGTCTCCGTGCGCGTCCGCCAGCGTGACGGTGACTGTCAGGGTGCCGGTGACGGCGACCTGGGATAGCCGCGATGTGGTGACCCTGACGGCACAGTCATCGCTGTCGACGAGTCTGAGCGTGAGCGCCAGGCTGGAGTCGAAAGCCCCGGCCCCGATCCTCCTGGTGGACGACGATCGGTGGTACGATCAACAGGCCACGTACACGGGGGCGATGGACGATGCGGGGTTGGCCTACGATCTCTGGGAGAACTCTCCGCCGGAGGGAGGGGGACACGGTGCGGGCCCATCTGTGGAGACCCTGGGGATGTATCCGGTGGTCGTGTGGTGGACGGGCTATGATTGGTACGCGCCAGTCACGACCGACGAAATGAGGTGGCTGGGGGCGTATGTGGATGGGGGTGGACGTCTGTTCCTCTCCTCGCAGGACTTCCTCACCTACCATGGTGACGATGCGTTCAGCCGTGAGCACCTGGGTGTTCTGAGTCACACCGAGGATGTCACGCCGACGGGGGTCACGGGTGTCCCAGAGAACCTGGTCGGCGATGGACTCGGGCCCTGGTCCCTCGAGTTTCCGACTGGCTATCGGAACTGGTCAGACAGCCTGGTGCCAACAGCGGGCACAGGGGTGGCGCTCCGGGATCAGGACTTACGAGGGGTGGCGCTGACTCGGCAACAGGGCGGGGGGTCGACGGTGTTTTTCGCGTTCCCCTTCGAGGCGTCACCGGGAAGTGTGCAGGCGGAGGTCATGGAGCGGGTCGTGGGCTGGCTATCGTGGGTGGGGGGAACGACCTTCGAGGCGGACCGGGGGAGCGTGGCCGCAGGCGACGTGGTTTCGTACACCATCAGCGTGCGGAACGACGGTTGGGAGCCCGTGACGGCGTCGGTGTCGAACACGCTGCCCGCCGAGCTTAGCCTGGAGCGCGGGAGCGTCGTCGGGCCGGGCCGTTACGATCCGACGGAGAGGCGGTTGTGGTGGCGCGGGCTTGTGGATCCTGGCGGGGTCGTGGTTCTGGGCTACCGGGCGAGCGTGGTGGGCGGGACGGCGCCGGGTGAGGTCGTGGTCAACACGGCCCGGGTGTCGCTGGAGGAGCACACAATCGGGTTCAGCCGGAGGGCAGAGGTGCGCGTCGACCGCCCTGACCTGTCGGCGTCGAGCTTCGGCTGCGCGCCGGGGGTGGTGCGGCCGGGCGGTGAGGTGACGTGCACGTTGCGCCTGATCAACGCCGGGGTTGCGGATGCGGATGCGGCAAGCGCGCTGGTGTGGCCGCCGGATGGGCGGATGCCGGCGCCCGAGTCGGTGTCGGTGAGCGGAGGTGGGGCCTGGGAGGCGAGGGAGGACGGGATCTATTGGACGGGGCCGCTGCCAGCTGGAGGCGAGGCGGTGTTGACGTTTTCGCTCCTGCTGCCGGGCGAACCGGTGAGACGGACGGTGTATGGAATCGCGTTCCTCGACGACGGGGGCGGGGGCAGGTGGGAGAGACCGACCTGGCTGGAGGTGTGGCCGTGGCCCGTCTTCCTCCCGGTTGCGATGCAGCGGGGTCGATAGAGGGAAGGAGGAAGGGAGACCATCAGTCCTGGGCGACGACCAGGTAGTTGAGATCGGCGTGGAGGACGTCGGGATCGGCATTCAGGCGGGGCAGGATGACGAGTTCCTGACCGATGGGGACCCGGAGGCGCCAGACGCGGAGAGAGGGGAGGAACTCGGCGTCTTTCGTGTAGCGGGGCCAGAGTGACTCTGCGGCGCTGTCGATGTCGAACTCGACGATGATCTCCCCCGGTGCGAAGGCGGCATCGGGAGCGGTGTGCTGGTGTGCCTTAGTGGAGGTCGTTATCCCCTGGAGGCAGAGCGGCGCGGTGGCCAGTGCCCCGTTGGAGAGAGCCTGAAAGGCGTCGATGCGCCCGCAGCCGGAGTCCGCGTCCCAGCCGGTGGGTCCGAGATCGAGCGCGTTGTCGAGGATGGCCGAGGCGACCTGGTCGGGGGAGTAGGCCGGGTAGCGGGCGAGGAGGAGGGCGGCGAGGCCGGAGATGTGGGGCGTGGCCATTGAGGTGCCGCTCAGGTGGTAGTAGGATCCACCTATGATCGTGCTATAGATCCCCGAGCCAGGTGCCGCGACGCTGACGTGGGTGCCGTAGTTGGAGTAGGAGGCGATTGCGTCGTTGGCGTCGGTAGCCGCAACGCCCAACACATGCTCACAGTTCGCGGGAAACATCTCGGTGGCTCCGAGGTCGTTTCCCGCTGCGGCTGTCAGCAGCGTGCCTTTGGCATACGCGTAGTCTACCGCCTGCTGGATGACGGAAGGGCAATGGCAGCACGGGTCCGTCGTCCCTGCCAGGCTCATGTTGATCACGCCGGCGCCATGATCCGTGGCATAGCGAATCGCCTCGGCGATGTCTTCGGCTGTTCCGTTCCCCGAAGCGTCAAGCACCTTCAGCGGTAAGATGGCTGCGTGCCATCCCATCCCGGCGATGCCGATGGCGTTGTCCGTGGTGGCTGCGGCGGTGCCCGCGACGTGGGTGCCGTGACCGTGATCGTCTTCCGCGCTTGGGTTGCCGTTCAGGAAGTTCTTGTCCAAATGCGTGAGCACCTTGCTGCTAAGGTCTGGGTGATCGAGGTCGACGCCGGTATCCAAGATGGCGATGACGACGTCGTCGCCAGTCGAAAGACCCCACGCGTGGGGGGCGTTTATCTTCGGCAGCGCCCACTGGTGCGCATAGTGAGGGTCTCCGGGGTATCTCGCCTGGACGTAGGACCGGGCGAGGAAGGGCAGGTAGGCACGTGGTTTGAGATCCTCATCGGCCTGTGGCACAGAGGCTTGAGCTGGGCCCAGCGTAGAGAGGATGAGAAATGCAGTGCTCACCAACCCGACGGCCGAGATGATCACCTTACCGGTGTGCACTGCGTTCCGACTCCCTTGGGCCGTTTGACCGTGACGCACGGTTAGAATGTGAGGTCCTAGAAGACTTCCTAGAAGCCGCGGCCGAGGATGGCGCAGGCGCTGATGCCAGGGAGGGCAACGAAACCGAACACGATGACCAGCAGCACGAGCGCCATGGCGAGGAGACCCAGGGCGACGCCGATCCAACCGAGGACGATCCCGGCGGTGGCAAAGCCGTCTCCGGTGAGGGCGTCGGAACGGCGGATCTCGGCGCGGGCGACGTAGCCGAGGACGAGGCCGATGACGCTGCCCACCGTCGGGACGGCGGTGAGCCCCAAGATGCTGGCGACCAGGCTGACGATGGCGAGGACGCTGGTCTCCTGCTCAGCGCTCGGGTGGTGAGGGTACGATTGCTGATCCATGAGTTGGCTCCTTTCCGGAATGGACCGTCTAGCGGTCTCGACGGCGGCGACGCCGTTCAGCCCACCAGATGACCAGGGAGACGGCGGTGACGACCAGAGCTATGATCAGGTAGGGGGCGACGATGGCCATGACGGAGGTGACGAAGGAGACTGCGTCTTCGACGGTACTGACGACGGGATCGCCGAGCCCGGCGGTGGTAGCGGTGACGACGGGGCGCTCGACTGTCTTGGCGACGTGTACGCCGCCAGCGACGATGACGCCGCAGACGCCCGCGAGGGCCGGGTGGAGGCCGATCACGTTGGTGGAGGCGGCGAAGAGGATGGCCCCGGCCGCCGGCCGAATGAACGTCTGGACGATGTCGTTGATCGTATCTAGGGCGGGTATCTTGTCTACCAGAATCTCGATCAACATCAGCACGCCCAGGGTGCCGATGACCCACCAGCTACTCAGGGCCGTGTAGGGCTCGCTTAGGGTGACAAGAGAGGTAGTTCTGGACAGGAGGGCGACGAGGAAGAGGGGGATATAGGCGTTGAGCCCCGCGGCCGTGGAAAGCCCGAAGGCGGTGGCCAGGGTCAGGAAAGCTCGTGCGGTCATTAGAAGGCTAGGCCGTGCGGGTGTCGGCTGTAGCTGTGCGGGCGATATCACCGTACAGGTAGGCGGCGAAGAGCATCAGCCAGATGCCGAGGGGCAGAAAGCCCAGGCCGAGCAGGCCAGCAACCACCCACCCGCAGAGGGGCACCAGGGTGAAGGCACCGATGAGGGCGCTCGCGAGAGACGTGATCAGGAAGCCGACCGCCCAGACGAGAGCCTGTGCGATGACGACTTTTCCGATATTGTCAGACAGGAAACGAAAGACGTCGCCGAAACGGAGGCAGGCTGCGAACTTTTCGGCTTCAGCGTACCTGATCTGCAGCACGGGCGACAACACCCAGAGCAGAAGGGCGTAGAGGAGAGCCAAGCAACCAACACCGGCGCTTATGACGGCTGCTACGACGGTCAGGATGGCGGTGAGGTCCTGGCTGTCCCGCGCGATGGCGGGTGGGATCCAGACCGTGCCAACGGGGCACAAGAGAATGATCAGCGGGATGGCGTAGACCAGGAGGGCGACCCAGAACAACAACCCGTCGACGAACAGCTCGCCCAGGCGCTCCCAGGTTGGCAGGGGGCGCGGCGCACCGTGTCTGACGTTTCGGAGGACAGCAATGGCGTACCCGGTGAGTGCGATGCTGCCGAAGAGAGGGATCAGAGAGATCATCGTGCCCAGCAGGACTTTGCTGACCCACTCATTGTCTTCGAAGACGAATGTGATGGCTTTGTTGACGTTCATTGCGTCTCCTCCCCGCTGGATGTGCCGGTTACCCTGGGTGTCCATTATATCCTCTAAGAGGCTCCCATGCAACCTACCGGAACGTGGGGATGCCATCTAGGGTGCCCGTCAGCGCGTAGCGGAGCAAGTCGATGGCGGCGATCTGAATCAGGCTCAGGGTCAGCCCGATGGAGACCGGCAGGAGGGCCTGGCGCCAGGTCTGCGCCGAGTTCTCGCGGCGGAGCACGATCACGGCAATGACGGTGTTGACGCCGGTTAGCAACGTGAGCACGGCGGCGGCACTGAGCAAGGCGACGGGGTAGAGGAGGAGAACCCAACGAGAGAGGACGAGGAGGACGAGGGTGATCTCCATCGCCGAAAGGAGACCAAGGTCACGCAGGTCCCGCAGCGCTGGCTTCGCAACGTGGGACTGCCAGAGGCTGACGTTGAGGATGGGGTAGATGAGGGCACTCATGGTCAGGCCGTTGAAAGCACCGGTTATGAGGCGGACGGCGTTCGTCGGCTCGTAGAGATGAGGGACGCCGAGCAGGGCCAGATAGGAGTTTGCTCCATCGGCGACCCAGGCGACCGTGAAGCAGATCAAGATGGCGAGGACGGGCGGAGGTGGGAACTCGGCGGCCCGGCGACGGCGCAGAGCGAAGGCCTGGCCGAAGAGACCGACCAGGGCGCCGAGGAACGTCCCGGTGCAGCGGGCACAGAGGGGGAGCTGCCGGCCGGCCAGAGTGAAGGAGTGGGGCTCGATCTGGTGGCAAACGGCGTAGCCGACCATGTCTGCCTTCTTGAGCAGCCCGCCCGGCGTAGCGATGAAGAAGGTGACGACGGCTGCGGACAACAGGAGCGGTGCGAGCCAGGGCAGAGACGGGGCGAGGCGACGCTGATCAGCTGATGCGCCGGTCCGGGCGGGATGCGTGGATTCCGGGTCGAGAGCTCTGTTTCGCATAGTAAATAGAAGCAACTTCTCCTGACCTCCTCACACATTGTAGCCAACACCACCACGGTGTCAACCACACTACAACTGGGCAGTGCCCCTCAGAAGCCAGAGGCATCACACTCCTCTTTTTTCTGGGTGCCCGAGTACGACCGGGGTGATAAGGAGCTGGGTGTTGACCACGAGTGCTGAGGGGATCGTGCACCCCTGCGTGGCTGTTGTTTTCTGCGATTTATGATAGAATACAGTTCAGTGTCACGGTCTCGTCGACGAGTCGAGGAACCAGCGATGAAACGCACGCTGCTGCTCATAGTGCCGATTCTTGCTCTCCTGATCTTGCCGGGGACAGTCTCCAATTCCAGTGCTGCCGAGCTGACCGAGATGACTCCTCTGGCTCCGTCAGCTCTGGCTCCGTCAGCTGCCACGGATGGCCGTGGAGGCATGTGCTACTCCTTCTATCCCGACGGGGGTTCAGAGCGTCTGTACATGTCTCTTGCGTATGAGGCCGGGTCGCGATGGGACCGGTTCGATTTCGTGTGGCCGAGATTGGAACCGAGCGAGGGGAATTGGAGCAATGAAGCTCTCCAGGCGTACGACACGCTGGTGGACGATCTCGACGGTGCGGGTTTCAATATGGTGGGCATCCTGCTGTGGACGCCGGATTGGGCGGCGACCGGGGGGACCGCGGCGCTCGCTGCCCCCAAGACGTATGAGCGACCGCCTGGGTGGTACGCGCCGGTGCCGGGGGGTGTGGAGTCGCTGGGGGCGGTGAGCGTGGCGAGCGCGGCCTCGTCGCCGCCGAGGGGGCTCTACGAGGCGTGGAACGACTGGACCACGGGGGATGGGGACCCAATAAACACTTGGGGGCGTTTCGTACATAAGGTGGTGGAGCGATACGGCGACCGGGTCAAACACTGGGAGATGTGGAACGAACCGGAATGGACGTACTTCTGGACCGGGAGCTCCAGCGACTACGCGCGGTTGCTGAAGGTAGGCTACCGAGCGACGAAAGCGGCCTGCAGCGACTGTCAGGTGCTTTTCGGAGGCCTCCACTACTGGGCGAACCAGGACTACTATAAGTGGGTGTTGAACGTGCTGCGGGACGATCCTGAGGCGGCAGCGAGCAACTATTTCTTCGATGTGATGTCCGTGCATCTCTACAGCCGCTCGTCTAACACGTACGAGGTGGTGAACGAAATCCGCAGCGATATGAGGCGTCGGGTGTCCGATCATCCCGTGTGGCTCACGGAGACGGGGGTGCCGGTCTGGGATGACGGGTCCGTGGATCCTGACCCGAACAGGTACGATTACGCTGCGACGCAGGAGGAGGCGGCCGCCTACGCGATCCAGTCTTACGCGAACGCCTGGGCCTCGGGCGTCGAGCGGTACTTCTTCTTTCGCACGCACGACGCCGATATGGTGGAGTATTTTGGGCTGGTGCGGAACGACCGTTCTGTGCGGCCGGCGTATGCGGCCTACCAGGTAGCGACCACGTACCTGGTGAGGCCGACGATGGTGACAAACTGGACGTACGGCGACGGCACGCGCCGGGTGACGCTATGGGGGACGCCGCGAGGGAAGGTGAGCGTCCTGTGGAACACCACGCCGTCGGGGCACGTCTTTGATTACCCGGCGACGCTGCCGAGCGCGAGAGTGATCGATCGTCGCGGCGGTCAAGAGATGGTTGAGGCGAGGGACGGTGTGTACCGGGTCAGCCTGCCTGGCGCGACCGCCAACCTGCAGAGTGATCCTGAGGACTATTTGATCGGGGGGGAGCCGTACCTGCTCGTTGAGGAGGACACTGTACCGCCGTCGAAGGCGGTCGTTGACCCTCTACCTGCAACGAGCGACTCGTCGACTGTGACGATTCACTGCACCGCGAGCGACGATGCGGCGGGGATCTGGGGCTACGAGGTGGAGCTACAGAAAGACGGCGGGCCCTGGGAGAGATGGGGTAGTCTGCGGTCCGCCCCGATCGCTTTCACGGGAGAGGAGGGGGCGACGTACTGCTTCCGAGTGCGTGCCTGGGATCGGGCGGGAAATCCGGGCCCCTGGGCGGATCAGGAGCCGTGCACGACGCTTGGCCCGACGCAGAAGACGCGGACTGTGCAGATCGAGGTGACCTCTGTGTTTGGGGACCAAGACGGCAACGGGATACAGGGCGACGAGAAGGACGAGCCGACGATGAGTGGCCTCACGTTCCGTTTCGTGGACGAGCGTGGGCGGGACGTCGTGACAGGCAGCGGCTCGTCGTGGGCGTTTACGGAAGTGGTTGACGTGGGGGACTACGTCCTGGTGATCACCCCGGCAGACTGGCCCTCATTCTTCCCGCCAGGGTGGCTGCCGCGGCACCTGCCGGTCGCGGTGGGACCCGGGGATGGCACGCTTACGCTTAATCTGCGAGCGATCGGGCTCCTTCCCCACCGCTCGAGCCTGCTGTTTCCGATCATGGCGCGCGATGGCTGACGGCGAGCGCGTGTAAGAGACGCTACCCCAACCCGCCGCACAGCCAGAGGACCAAAGAACGAGGCCGGTTCAGCCTTCCGTCCCCTCGTCGTTGCCCCTCAGTAGACGGGCCCACCGGGCCCAGCCCCGGCGCCACTGGGCGCTGCGTAGTTGCCAGGTGCCCACGATACCGGCTGTCAGAGCGGTGCTCTCCCGGGCAAGTCCCGGCTTGCACGATGGTGAGGCAGCAATGAATGTTGAGGTTCTGGCGGGGTTGAAGCACGGCTGGGTGGTGCGTTGACAGTGGTGATCACTCGTGGTAGATTGCTTACGAGCTTGAGTGATTGGGCAAAGGGCTGTCAGGCGGACGCAGATCGCGCCAACTCCCTTCGTGTAGCCGTGGACGAGGAGCGAGACCTCCTCTTGGATGGGTTGGAGAACGTGACTCATGGTGAGTAGGCCAAAGGTCGTGGTAGCCGGCTTGCTGATTGTGGTGGCGGTGGTGTACCTTATTGTCAGCAGCACCGGGGAAAGTGCTCGTTATTTCCTGACCATCGACGAGCTAAGAGCGATGGGAGGCGATGCGCGCGGGCGGCGCATCACGATCTCGGGAGCTGTCCTGGGGGACACGATCTCCTATGATGCGTCGAAGCCGATGGTGACGTTCACGATCGCTCAGGTTCCGGGGGACCCGAGGGAGGTCGAGCGGGCAGGGGGATTGACAGCGGTGCTTCACGACGCCGTGAGCGACCCTGACACACCGCGGATCGAGGTGGTACTGGCGGACGTCAAACCTGGTCTTCTGCAGCACGAGGCTCAGGCCATCATTCGGGGTGAGCTCAGGGGGGATGGTCGTTTCTACGCTGACGAGGTTCTGCTGAAATGCCCGACGCGGTATGAGGAAGCTGTTCCAGGCCAGGCCGGGGAGTCTTGATGCTCGCAGAGGTTGGGTCGATCCTTATCGGGCTGGCGCTGATGACGGTCCTCTACGCCGCCGCTGTCATATTTTGGTCCATTCGGAGCGGAGATGGGCGCTGGTGGGAGAGTGGTCGCAACGCAGTCTTCGCCGCTGCGGGTCTCTTGGGGCTGGCCGTGCTGGCCCTGGTGGGTGCGTTTCTGGCTGATCGATTCGCCATCGACTACGTGATGGAGCACTCGAGTCGTGATCTCCCCCTGTACCTGAAGGTCTCGGCCGTATGGGGAGGTCAGACCGGGTCGCTGCTGGTGTGGGCGTTTCTGCAGGGGCTGTTTGGCGCGTTGGTGGCGGGGGGAGCGTCGAAGAAGAGCCAGCCGCTCGTCGCCTGGGCAGCTGTGTTCCTGAGCCTGATCACCGCTTTCTTCGTATTCGTGACCCTGTTTCTCTCGAACCCCTTCCGAATGTCTGAGGGCGTGCCCGTCGATGGCCGGGGGCTGAACCCGCTGCTGCGGCATCCGGGGATGATCTTCCATCCACCGGCGCTGTATCTGGGGTATGTGGGGCTCGCGGTGCCTTTCGCGCTGGCGCTGGCTGCGTTGGTTACCGGACGTATGAAGGAATGGCCGAAGGCTGCGCGGGGGTGGACTCTGTGGGCATGGCTGTTTCTGGGCGTGGGGGTTTTCCTGGGCATGCGCTGGGCGTACGACGTCCTGGGGTGGGGAGGGTACTGGGGCTGGGATCCGGTGGAGAACGCGGGCCTTATGCCGTGGCTCACGGCGACCGCGCTGCTTCACTGTCTGGTGATGCAGGATGAGCGGCGCGGGTTCCGCTGGTGGAATGTGAGTCTGGTGCTGATTTCGTTCACGCTGGTGCTGTTCGGGACGTTCGCGACGAGGAGCGGGCTGATCCAGTCGGTCCATGCCTTCGCCCGGTCAAACCTGGGCGTCTACTTCCTGGGTGCTATCGGCGTGACGGTCTTGGGCTCGTTAGCGCTGTTCTACAGCCGCCGATCGCTACTGAGCAGTCCTAGGGCGTCGGACGAACTCTTCTCCCGTGAAGGGACGTTCACGCTGACGTTGATCCTCTTCTTGACCATCACCGGCTCGGTGCTGATCGGGAGTCTCCTGCCGACACTTACAGAAGCTTTGACCGGCCAGCGGTTTGAGGCGGGGCCGAGCTGGTTCGATCGCGTCACAGGGCCGCAGTTCGCCGCTCTGGTGCTGGTGATGGGGGTTTGCCCGTTGCTGGGACGGGCAGTAACCGCAGTGCGCGGCTTGCCGAAGCGAGGGCTGGGAGCGATCTCAGGTGGCCTGATCGTGACGCTTGGCGCGGCTCTGTCGGGCTTCACGCGCCCGTCTTCGCTGGTGGGCTTTGCCCTGGTTGGGCTGGCGGGGGGGACCGCGCTAGCGGAGATCGCACGCGGCGTGGCTGTGCGGAGGCGCCAGGGCGAGGGGGTGCTGAGGGCTGTGTGGCACCTGTTTGGCCGGGGCCGTCGCCGGTACGGCGGCTACGTGGTGCACGCCGGGGTGATTCTGATGGCGATTGGGGTGATCGGCACGCGCTTTTATTCAGTTGAGACAGACGCGGTGCTGGGAGCGGGTGAGTCGGTGGACGTCCAGGGGTACACGGTGGTCTTTGAGGAGTTGAGGCGCGAGGCGCTGAGTGACCGTGTGACGACGGAGGCTATGGTCTCTGTGTATCGCGGAGGGAGACAGCTGACTAGGCTGGAACCCCGGCTGGAGGCGTATGGTAACTTCGGTCAGACGGTGGCAGCCCCGGCGGTTTGGTCAGGGGCGAGAGAGGACCTCTACGTCGTGCTGGCCGGCTGGGCGGAGGGGGACGGGACGGTGACGTTGAAAGTCCTGATCAATCCGCTGGTGTCGTTCCTGTGGCTGGGTGGGCTGGTGTTCGTGACGGGTGGAGCCGTCGCTGGCTGGCCAGCGGCAAGGGCGGCGGATGTACCCAGATCCGGCGCACGGCGACGAAGACTGTGGAGCACCGCAGGACTAATTGTCGGGGCGGCTCTGCTGGTGGTGGCTGTCTGGGCGATGTGGGGGCCGGCGAGGCCGTTGGTCCGATGACCGCCGGTGGGCTGAAGAGGGAGTTGGAGAGGGGAGTCGCAGCGTGAGGTGGTGACGATGAGCATCGGCGCTGTATTGGTGGGTATTGGTGCGTTCGCTGTGGTGGCGGCGTACGTGGCGCGACCGTTCCGTAGAGGGACGCGAACGGCCGATTTGGATCGGGCGATCGAAACCTGGGTGGTCCAGGTGCGGGAGAGAGAGACGGTTGGGGCGGACGGTGAAACCGTCAGCTTCTGTCCACGGTGTGATCGTCGTGTTGCTGCCGATGACCGGTTCTGCTCCGGCTGCGGGGAGAGACTGAGGGGGGGCTCTCGGTGAGCGAGCATTGGACACCCGTACACCGCGAGACGGCCTGGACGCGTTGGCCCCTTGTGGCGCTCGCGTTAGTCACGGCATCACTCTCTATCGGCTGGACGGATGACTCCTGGACGTATGAGTGCGATGCGTGTGTCTCGAATGCGTATGACTCGCAGAATCTCGTCAGGACCGTGGTCGGCGAAGTCGTCAACGGGACCCCGGATGGGGTGGTTCCAGATGACCTGGAGGTGACGCTGCACATCTTCTCCGGCACGCAGGAGACGGACGTTTATGCGACGACGCTGAGCTCGGAGGGCCGGTTCCGTTTCGGGCAGGTCCCAGTGCAGGCGGGTCAGGTCCTCGTCGCACGGGCCGTTTACGAGGGCGTGATGTACGTGTCTGAGATGGTCACTGTTCAGCCGGGCGAGGAGGAGGTCTCGCTACCCATCACCGTCTACGAGGCCACAGAGGATGCCCGAGAGGTGAGCGTGGATCAGCTTCACGTATTCGTGGAGAGGGTAGAGGACCGGCTGCGCGTTGGGCAGCACTGTGTGATCAGCAACGACGGTGCGCGTACCTACGTCGGGTCGTCGCGCTCCGGGTCCGGCAGCCCCACAACGTGGGCTGTGGCGCTGCCGGGCGGGGCCGAAAGGCTTGGCTTCGACGGAGGGGAGCTTGGCGGGCGTTTCGTCGCGATGGGCGACGGATTCGGCGATACGAGAGCGATCCCTCCGGGGCGGGGGAGTGTGGAAATCTCATTCACCTACGAAGTGGCCTATTCCGAGGGACAGCCGATTGAAGAGGCGTTCGATTTGCCGGTGGATGGGTTCGTTGTGGTGCTGATAGGGGAAGGCGCCAGGTTGGAGGGAGCCGGTCTGTCTGCGGAGGGTCCACTGGAGACCCAGATGGGACCTGCGACTTCGTACACGGGAGGGCCGCTGGATGCGGGTGAGCCGCTGTCCTTCGCAGTGGTTGGCACCGGGGTCGGTGCTGCGGAGACAGAGCGTACCGATGAGCTGGCGGATGTGGCGGTGGGGATCGCTGCGCTGGCCCTGTCCGGCGCGGCAGTGTACTGGCTGTGGCGATCGCCGTTGCCTGGATCGGTCCCCAGGCAGGTACGGACCGAGGTCGAAGTGATTGCTGCGCTAGATCGTGATTTTGAGAGGGGGTACGTTTCGGAGAGGGTGTACCGAGAGAAGCGGGAGGCCCTGAAACGGCGGTTGGGCGAGAAACTGTCGGGTCGGCGTGGATGATTGAGACCTGGAACCTGACCAAGAGCTTCGGCCCCCGCACTGCTCTGGCGGGCATCGATCTCTTGATCCGTGAGGGCGAGTTCGTCACGTTGGTGGGGCCTAACGGGGCGGGAAAAACGACTCTGCTCCGGGTCCTAGCCACTATCGCTCGGCCGAGCAGCGGGAGCGTGCGTATCGGCGGGGTAGACCCGGGTCGCCGGGGAGAGCGGGTGCGTGGGCAGATCGGCTTCCTGTCTCACCGGACGCTGCTCTACGATGACCTCACCGCTGAGCAGAACCTGCGGTTCTACGCCCGGATGTACGCTGTTGCGGAGGCTTCGGTGCGGATCGGGGACCTCCTGGAGCAGCTGGGTCTTGGGGCCCGGCGGCGTGATAGAGTACGCACATTCTCGGGAGGGATGAAGCAACGGCTTGCGATTGCTCGAGCGGTGCTTCATGGGCCGCAGGTTCTGCTGCTGGATGAGCCTTACGCAGGGCTCGACCCAGTGGCGGTGGAGACGTTGACCGACATGCTCGTGAATCTGACCGGAGAAGGACGGACAATGCTGCTCGCGACGCATCGGATGAGCCGGGGTCTGGCGGTGGGCGAGCGAGTCCTGGTTCTCCACCGAGGTCGTTTGATCTACGACCAGCCGCGTGAGGCAATTTCGGCACAGACGTTCGCGGATACGTACCGGGCCATGACGACGTAGGCGTCGAGGTTGGGGGTCAGGAGATTGCGTTTTCTGGGACAGGTGCTGGCCATCGTTGAGAAGGACATCGCTGCTGAGGTCCACAGCAAGGAGTTGGTGAGCGCGATGCTGGTGTTCTCGGCCCTGGCGCTCATGATCTTCAGCTTCACACTGGATCTGCGTGGGGAGATGGCAGAGGCGGCGGCGCCGGGTGTGCTCTGGGCCACGGTGGCCTTCGCAGGCACGCTGGGGCTGAGCCGCTCGCTGGCGGTCGAGGAGCTCAATGGGTGCATCGACGGACTCCTGCTGGCGCCGATGGACCGCTCGGCGGTCTTCTTCGGCAAGGCAGCGAGCAACATGCTGTTTATGGCGGTCGTGGAAGTGGTTCTGCTGCCCTTCTTCGCTGCCTTGTTTGACGTACCGTTGCTGCGTGCGGGCATTGTCGTGGTGCTGGCGCTGGGAACGGTGGGCTACGCAGCGGTGGGGACGTTGCTGGCTGCGATCGCTGTGAACACACGGGCGAGAGAGGTGATGCTTCCGGTGCTCCTTCTACCGCTGGCGGTCCCCGTTCTCATCGGAGCCGTTCAAGCGACCGGGGGGCTGATAGGGGGGGCGACGCTGAGTGAGGTGAGAGGCTGGGTCCGCATCCTGGTTGCGTATGATCTGGCCGTCATGGCTATCTCCGTGCTGACGTTCGGGTACGTCGTCGAGGAGTAGGGAAGGGGCGAGAAGCGATGAGCAAGTGGAGACGACGGGTGTGGGACGTTGTCCTTACGGCCGGGACCGGGGCGGCTGTGATCGCGGCTTTGGGGATGGTGTTTCTCTACGCCCCGCGCGAGGCCACGATGGGCGATGTGCAGCGCATCTTTTACTTCCACGTGGCTTCTGCATGGGTGGGATTCTTTGCCTTCTTCGTGACCCTTGTAACAGGGATTGGCTACCTCGCGACGGGGGGGCGCCGATGGGACATGGTAAGCCTCTCGTCGGTTGAGGTGGGGCTCACGTTCATCGCCATGACCGTCGTCACAGGGTCGCTGTGGGCGAAGCCGGTGTGGGGCACCTACTGGACCTGGGAGCCGCGGCTGACGATCTCTGTCGTCCAGTTTCTGATCTACGTGGCGTACGGGATGCTGCGCGCATCGGTGGAGAGCTCCGAGCAGAAGGCGCGGTTCGGTGCTGTCTACGGCATTGTGGCTTTCGTCACCGTGCCGTTGTCCTGGTTCGCGATTCGATGGTGGCGGACGATTCATCCAGACGTTCTGACGGGGGGTGAGGGAATGGCCATCACGCCGCGGATGACGCAGACGTTGTTGGTGGCCATTGGGGCTTTCACGCTGCTGTACGCGACGACGCTCCGCTTGCGGGTGTCTCTCGAGCGAGCGAGGGAAGAGGTGGTTCGGTTGCGGGTGAACCTTGAACGGAGGTGAAACGGCTAGTGGAGGAGCAGGGGAGGCTGTGATGTCTGTCTATCTGGTGGCGGCCTACGCGGTGTTTTGGGCGTTTACGTTTGTCCTCGTGTTCTCGATCTGGGCGCGGCAGCGGCGGATCGAGCTAGAGATCAAGGCGATGGAGGAGCGGCTGGAAGAGCGCGGGTAAAAGGGGCAGGAGCAGGCACTGGTTTGAGTGGGCAGGGATTTTGAACGGGGCGTTCCTTATGGTATACTTGCGCGTGTCTGCTCTGGCCTGTCTCCAACAGTCACCGAGATTCAGTGGAGGGGATTCCGATGCGACATTTTCTTAGTCTGGCTGACCTTACGTCTGAGGAGATTCGCGCTCTGCTCGACCTAGCCGCGCAGTTGAAGAGAGAGTGGAAGCGTGGAGGAAACCGTCCTTTGTTGGGGGGCAAGACCCTCGGCATGATCTTTCAGAAGCCTTCTCTTCGAACTCGAGCCTCTTTTGAGATGGGGATGCTCCACCTCGGCGGCCAGGCGCTCTACTTCTCTCCTTTTGAGATTCAGTTGGGCGAACGGGAGGGTGTGCCCGATGTGTCACGGGTGTTCTCTCGGTACGTGGACGGGATCATGGCGCGGGTCTTTGATCACGACCATGTATTGACCCTGGCAGTGTATTCGTCGGTCCCGGTGATCAACGGTCTGTCTGACTATAATCATCCGTGTCAAGGGTTGTCTGATCTGCTCACGATGGTCGAGAAGAAGGGGGACGATCTCACGGGGCACAAGCTGGCTTTCGTGGGGGACGGGAACAACGTAGCTACGTCACTGTTGTTCGGCGCCACGCTCGTGGGAATGGACTTCGCGATTGCCAACCCTGCGGGATACGAGCTGGCGCATGACGTCTGGAAGCAGGGTCAGCGGTTCGCTGCGACGAGCGGCAGCGAGGTATTTGCGACCCACGAACCGGAGGAGGCCGTCACGGACGCAGATGTGGTCTATACGGACGTGTGGGCGTCGATGGGTGAGGAAGAAGAGGCAACGGAGCGGGCTCGGATCTTCGCGCCTTACCAGGTGAATCAGGCGTTGCTTGAGAACGCCAAGTCCGACGTCATCGTTATGCACTGCCTGCCTGCGCATCGAGGGCAGGAGATCACAGATGCGGTCTGCGATGGCCCACACTCGGTCCTGTGGGATCAGGCTGAGAACCGGATGCATGCCCAGAAGGCGTTGCTGGTCAGCCTGATGGGAGACGAGGAGAGGGCGTCCGGAGTCTAGGTATGGATCGAGAGAAGGGCCAAGCCGACTCAGAGAGACTGAGAGGTCCGATGGTGGCAGGAGACCGGGAAGTGTTCGAGAAGGCAATGCGAGCCGCCACTGGGGTTGCGTGGGAGGGGGACTGGTTGGAGGCCATCTCGGCCTATGAACGGGCGCTCGAGGAGTTCCCAGAGAGCGTTCCGGCGCTTTCGGGCCTGGGTATGGCCTATCGGAGTGTGGGGCGACCAGGAAAGGCATTGGAGATCTACAGGCGGGCGAGCGAAATCGAGCCTGAAGACCCAGTGTTGCTGCAGCAACTGGCGAAAGCACTGGAGGAGGTTGGCCACAAGAAGGAGGCTGCCAGAGCGTTCCTGGCCTGTGGCAGGCAGTATATCGAGCAGCAGCGGGCGCCCCAGCTGGCGGCGGGGTGCTGGGAGGCAGCCGCTGACCTGGACCCGTCCTGCGTGGACGTGCGGGTGGCGTTGCTGAAGCAGTATCAGCGTGAAGGGCGAACGGGGAAAGCGGTTGGCGAATGCCTGGCGCTGGCAGGGCTATACCGGGATCGACAGCGGCCCGACTATGCGATTCGCCTCTGCGAACACGCGCAACGGCTGGCGCCAGACAATCCTGACGTGTCGAGCATGCTCGATGAACTGCGTCAGGACGGTGAGATGAGGGCGGGAGCTGATGCTGGGACTCGGTCGGCGTCTGAAGCTGCGGTGGAACCGGAACTTGCCGAGGTGGTAGGCCTGGATTTCGAGGCTGCGGAGGCGTATGAGCAGAGGGAAGAAAAAGGGAGCCCGGCGGAGGTCACGCGACGCAAGGCGCTTTCGGAGCTGGCGGAGAGCATCTTCAGGGAACAAGAACCCTTCGGAATGGGAGCCGGAGGGCGCGGTAGGAGGGCGGTTGACGCCCTTATCAGCGAGGCGATCGACCTGCAAGCTCGTGGGAAGGCCGCGGAGGCGGTGACAGCGTATGAGAAGGTGATCGAGGCTGGTGGAGACTGTGCGGCGCTGCAGTTTAGCCTGGGGTACCTCTATCAGGAGTTGCGCCGGTTTGACGATGCAGTGGCGGAGTTTAAGCGTGCCGCCGCGCATTCTGATTACAGGCTGGGTAGCTGCTTTGCTCTTGGGGAGTGCTACCGTGCTCGCGGGCGCGTGAATGAGGCACTAGAGCACTTCATCGAGGTGTTGAAGACCATCGATGTGGCGAACGCCCGGGAAGAGCATACTGATGATCTGCTCAGTCTGTACGAGCACCTGAGTGATGGCTACTTGGTTGAAGGCCACCGGTCCCAGGCGCTCGATTTCGTCAACTCACTGGTGAGCTTGCTGAAGGATGAGGATTGGGAGGACAGAGTCAGGGCGGCGCGCCAGATACTCGACACGCTGGCCGGACAGGGGACAGGCGTGAGCCTGGCGGAGGCGTTGACGGTCCCGCACTGGGAGCGGACGCTGGAGTCGATTGCGACGTCCCGAGAATACGTCAGACGAGGTCTGTACTACTCGGCGATGGAAGAATGCCATTACGCGCTGGAGTCGACGCCCACCTGCCTGCCTGTCCATCGGCAGCTTGCCGATGTGTGTCTCGCGATGGGGGACGTGGAGGAGGCAGTCAATAAGTTCGTGGTGATAGGCGACACGTATCGGACTCGTGGGCTGCCACGCCAGGCTGTGGCAATGTACGAGCGGGCCCTTGACCTGGCGCCTATGGACGCAGGCGTGCGAGCCAAGGTTATTGACTTGCTCGTCAGCGACGGAAATATCGATGACGCGTTGAGAGAATACCTGATGCTGGCGGATAGCCACTACCGTCTTGCGCAGATGGGCCTGGCGCGCGAGGCCTACGAGGAGGCGCTTCGACTGGCGCACAGGAGTGACGAGGCGCGGGACTGGACGGTGCGTATTCTCCACAGGATCGCCGACATCGATACGCAGCGCGTAGACTGGAGGCGTGCGGTGTCGGTGTACGAACGGATTCGGGACGAAGCGCCCGGCGATGAGCGAGCGCGTAGGTCGTTGACGGAGCTTTACCATCGACTCAATCGACCGGAGAGGGCGATTCAGGAACTCGACGGGCTTCTTCAACTGTACCGGGAGAGGGGTCGGGCAGAGCGGATGTTCAGTGTCTTGAGTGATCTGGTCGAGAGGTGGCCCGACAGCATCCCCCTGCGGGGGCGGGTGGCCGAGGTGCATCTCGACGTGGGAGACACGGAGGTGGCTGTGGAGCACATGGAGAGGCTGGCGCATCTACAGCTCGACGCCGGACAGCGCGAAGAAGCTAAGGCAACTATTCGGGCGATCATCGCCCTGAATCCGCCGGGCGTGGATGGCTACCAGGACCTACTGGAGACGATGGGGACGACGGGACAGGCCGGCGCCTGATGTCTCATTCTAGAAGGGGTGTCGAGGGTGAGGTCCAGCGGTGTCGTAGATGGATCGGCATTGATCTATGATCCCTGATCTGTTTTGGTACCTTCAGAGGCTCGGATGGGTGGATGCTGTCGACATTCTGCTCGTGGCCTTGATCTTCTTCTGGCTCTTCTATCTCGTCCGGGGCACTCGAGCCGTTCCCCTGCTCCGCGGCCTTATCTTCTTGGTGATTGTCGTGCTGCTGCTGGGCGGGCTGATCGAGCTCCGAGCTTTCGGGTGGTTGATCGAGAGCACGCTCCCCGCCTTGCTGGTGGCGATCCCGGTCATCTTTCAGCCGGAGCTACGGCGCGCGCTGGAACAGCTGGGGCGCCCAGGGACACTGTTTGGCCGGAGAGTGGGGAGACGGGAGGAGGTGGAATTTGCGCTGTCCACCGTCACCGAGGTAGCGCAGACGCTGGCCCAGCGTCACCACGGGGCACTGATCGTCTTGGAGCGGCGAACAGGGCTCCAGGAGTTTGTGGACAGTGGCGTGGAGCTGGATGCTGAGGTGTCGTACGAACTGCTACTCACCATCTTCAATCCCAGCACCACATTGCACGATGGGGCAGTGATCGTTCGTGAAGGACGGGTGCTCGCGGCCGGGTGCGTGCTGCCGCTGTCCACGGCCTTTCTGGCGGACCGTCAGCTGGGTCTGCGTCACCGAGCGGCGATCGGGGTGACAGAGGAGAGTGACGCGATTGCAGTCGTCGTCTCTGAGGAGAGAGGCGCCATCTCAATTGCGCACAATGGGCGCATTATCCGGAATCTGGATGCCAAGCGGCTGGAAAAGGTTCTGCACGCTTTCTACCAACCGATGCTTGAACGAGGCTGGTCACAGCGAATTCGGCAGCTGCGTCAGAGGCTGGGAGGATCATGAGACAGGCAGCGCGCTGGCTGGTCGCCAATCTGCCTTTGATCGTGATGGCACTTATGCTGGCCGTGTTGGCGTGGTTTGTGGCCGTTGAGCAGTCCAATCCGACCGTGGAGAGACAGTTTGCGCAGTCGATTCCCGTCAGGACCGCTGGGCTTGCGGAAGATCTAGTGATTGTGGGGAGATTTGACGAAGAGGTCCGGGTGACGGTGCGGACGACGCAGGCGGTGTGGGACTCGTTGAGCGTGGACGACTTCTCCGCGGTAGCGGATGTTGGTGGTCTGGGTAGCGGGGTTCACGAGGTAGAGGTCGACGTCGATCTGGATGAGCAGCCGTCGAGGGTCGTGGACGTCGATCCGCAGACGGTGACGATCGAGCTGGATTCCAAGGCGAGTCAGGAAGTACCTGTGCGTATTGAGACGGAAGGCAGACCAGCTATCGGTTATGTTCCGGGCGCGGAAACGGTGGAGCCGCGGGAGGTGATGGTGACGGGGCCGAGCAGCTTCGTAGGCCAAGTGGTGGAGGTCCATGCGTCGCTTTCGATGCAGGGCGCCGAAGCGGACGTCGAAGAGGCCCTGACTGTGCGACCGAGGGATGAGGAGGGGAACGTGGTCCCGAACGTCTCCTTGACGCCGGAGACAGTGAACGTTCGCATACCGATCGAGCCATCGGGTTATCATGCGACGCTGGCGGTCAAGGCGGTGCTGACCGGCGAAGTTGCGTCGGGGTACCGAATTACGGATATTGCCATCAATCCGCCAACAGTGACCGTGTTTGGTAGCCCGCAGGACCTGGGGGCCCTGGAGCAAGGGTTCATCGAGACAAGGCCGGTGGTGGTGGAGGGAGCGGAGGAGGACGTCGTGGTACGGCCCGGTCTCAGCACTCCGCCCAAGGTCAGCCTCGTGCCGGGCGAGCGAGTTGAGGTGCGGGTGTTCATCGAAGCGATCCAGAGCAGCACGACGATCACGAGCACGCCGGAGATCCAGGGGCTGGAACCGGGCTACACGGCCACCGTCTCCCCAGACACGGTACAGGTGATCTTGAGCGGGCCGCTGCCGAGGCTGGAGTCGCTGACGTCGAACGACGTGCGGGTGGTGCTTGAGTTGTTCGAACTACCGGTTGGTACGCATCAGATTGAGCCGGAGGTGGTCGTACCCGATGCCATCGAGTCGCAAGGTGTGATACCGGCGACGGTGCAGGTTAGGATATCGGAGGTCACGGAGCTGACGGCAACGCCTGAGATAACGGGGACGATCACTGGCACGCCGGCGGCAACTGACTAGCGATGAATGGGCTCGATCCGCGAGGGATTAATGCGCCTGAGGGCTCTGAGCGCGGGATTGTATGTCTGGTGGGACGGCCGAACGTCGGCAAGTCGACGCTCTTCAACCGGATTGTCGGGCAGCGGATAGCGGTGGTGCACAAGGATCCTGGCACGACGCGGGATCGGTTGTATGCGGAAGCTGAATGGAACGGTCTCCCCTTCACGGTGATAGATACCGGCGGTCTGGAGCTGCTACCAGAGACTGTTGAATCAGGGCGCCGGCCGGGGCCGGAGCGGGTTCTGGTGCAGGATTCGGCCCCTTATGTCGCGTTGATGCGGGGCCAGGCGGAGGTGGCCGTCGAGGAGGCAGACGCTGTGATCTTTCTGACCGACACCATCAGCGGGCTCACGGCGGGCGATCAGGAGGTGGCGCAGGTCTTGCGCAAGGCTAAGTGTCCTGTCTTCTTGGCAGCAAACAAGGCGGACAACGAGCGTCTGGAGCACGAGGCGATGGAGTTCTACGCGCTTGGATTGGGTGAGGTCCACCCGATCTCCGCCCTCCATGGGCGTGGTGTGGCTGACCTTCTCGATGCCGTCGTCGACGCGTTGAGAGAGACAGCGCCAGGGCCACAGGTGGGGCGTGCCGAGGCTGAGGCAGCTGAGAAGCGCGTGGAGTTGACCATCGTGGGCCGGCCGAACGTGGGCAAGTCGTCGCTCCTGAACAGGCTGCTTGGCGAGGAGCGGGTGATCGTGAGCCACGTACCCGGTACGACGCGTGACGCCGTCGACACGTTCCTGGAGTGGGAGGGAACGCCGATCACGCTGGTCGACACTGCTGGCATCCGGCGTCGGGGAAAAGTCGCCCAGGGTGTGGAGTACTACAGTGTCCTGCGTGCCCTGCGTGCGCTGCGGCGGGCGGATGTCGGCTTGTTGGTCATCGACGGATGGGAGGGAGTCAGGGGTCAGGACACGCACATCGCCGGGGCTATCCTCAAGCAATGGGCGAGTGTTGTCGTGCTGATCAACAAATGGGATCTTGTTGAGCGAGACCCTGACACCGTGACGGAGTACACTCGATGGGTCCGACATGCGCTACGGTTCCTGGACTACGTGCCGATCTTGTTCATCTCTGCCCTGACCGGTGAGGGGGTGCATCGGGTGCTGCCTACGGCGCTTGAGGTGTGGCAGGCGCGGTTCGATCGCATCCCGACGAGTGAACTGAACCGGATTGTTCAGGACGCGCTGGCACGACACGCGCCGCCGAGCAAGCGAGGGCGGCGACTGAAGATCTACTACGCGAGCCAGCCCGAGGTCGATCCACCGACGTTCGTATTCCACGTGAACGATCCGGATCTGGTGCATTTCAGCTATGAGCGCTACCTGGAGAACCGCCTGAGAGAGGCACATGAATTTCCGGGCACCCCAGTTCGGCTGCTTTTCAGGCCGCGGAAGCGGCCCCGCTCGGAGCGAAACCGCTGAGCACTGGGGTGTCCACAAACCTTCTCGAGAGTTGGTCTTCGGGAAGGGTTGCCCGGAGGGGATAGAGATGCCCCGGAGAGGAGTCGAACCTCCACGCCCTTGCGGGCACAGGCCCTCAACCTGCCGCGTATGCCTATTCCGCCACCGGGGCACGACGCCTCAATTATACTCTGCATGCCTTGCTTGTCAACTCGCTCCTCCTACCCTTCGTGCTGCGTGCAGGAGGCGCGCGTTGAACACGAGAAGAGGAGGGTGAGCGAATGAAGATTGTGGTGGATGCTATGGGCTCAGACAACTACCCGGTGCCTGATGTAGCTGGCGCTGTGGCGGCAGCCGAGGCGTGGCCGGACGATCAAATCGTGCTGGTGGGGCGGGCAGATGCTATCGAGGAGCAGTTGGCGGACTTCGATACGAGCGGCCTTGGGCTCGAGATTGTGCACGCCCCCGACGTGATCGAGATGGACGATGACCCTGCCTGGGCAGCGCGGGAGAAAGAGCAGTCGTCGATGCACATCGGCATGCGGCTCCTGCGGGATGGAGAGGCGGACGCATACGTGTCGGCGGGCAATACTGGCGGTGTGCTGGCGGTGGCGACCCTACACACGCTGAGACGCATCCGCGGGGTAAGGCGACCAGCGTTGGCGGCGATCATGCCTTTACCTGCAGGGCAGTTCATCACCCTTGATATCGGGGCGAACGCGGACTGCAAGCCCGAGTACCTGGTTCAGTTTGGGCTGATGGGGTCACTTTACGCGCGGGCTGTGCTGGGGGCTGCGGAGCCCCGGGTAGCTCTCCTTTCGAACGGAGAGGAACGCGGCAAGGGGAATCAGCTGGTGAAGGAGGCGAGCAAACTGTTTGAGGACTCAGGTCTGACCTTCACTGGCAACGTGGAGGCGAAGGAAGCGATGGGGTTTGAGGCGGATGTGGTGGTGCACGATGGTTTCACCGGGAACATCTTCATCAAGACGATCGAGGCGACCGCCAGCATGTTGACGAATCTGATCCGCGACGAAATCAAGAGCGCCCCGTTGTCGGCCCTGGGGGGGCTCCTGGCGAAACCCGCCTTCGGGCGGGTGGCGAAGCGTGTAGATCCTTTTGAAGTGGGCGGGGGGCCGTTGCTGGGTGTGAACGGTGTGGTGATTGTGGCGCACGGGCGCTCGAACGCCCGGGCGATCAAGAACGCCGTTGGTCAGGCGCGGCAGGCTGTGGAGGGCGGAGTGGTGGAGGCAATTCGTGGGGGGCTTGGTGAGTGAAGGACCCGGAGGGCGGGACGGCGGAGGGTGAAGGAAGGCGGGCCATGAGGGGAGAAGGACGCGTTGTTGTGACGGGCGTGGGTGCCATGACGCCGCTGGGACTGAGCATGGAAGAGACCTGGCAGAATCTGTTGGCCGGGGAATCGGGTATTGATCGAATTGCTCAGTTCGATCCATCTGACTTGCCCGTGCAGATTGCAGGGGAACTCAAAGGTTTCGATCCGACGGAATACGTGGACGAAAAAGAGGCTCGCAGAATGGCGCGCTGCTCGACGGTGGCGCTGGCCACGGCACAGCAGGCGCTGGCGGACGCAGGGCTTGAGCTCCCGCTGGAAGGAGCGGAGCGCGTGGGCACGCTGATTGGAAGTGGCGTGGGCGGCTATGAGCGCGCGATCGAGGGCGTTGATACGTTCCGTGAGAAGGGATTGCGCCGTGTAAACCCTTTCGTACCGATCTCCATGTTGGTGAACATGCCGTCGCACCACGTGAGCCACTGGTCTGGGGCAATGGGGCCGATCAGCACGGTGGTCGCTGCGTGCGCAACCGGTACGCAGGCCATTGGAGAGGCCGCGGAGTACATTCGCCGAGGATCCGCCGATGTGATGATCTGTGGCGGGGTGGATGCGATGGTTCACTTCACCTTGGTGGTGGGCTTCTGTGCTATGCGAGCGCTCTCGGTGCGGAACGATGAGCCGGAGCGGGCCAGCCGTCCGTTTGACGCCGACCGCGACGGGTTCGTGCTAAGCGAAGGGGCAGCAGTGTTTGTGTTGGAGGAGCTTGACCATGCGCGGGATCGGGGAGCGAGGATCCGTGCGGAGGTGCTGGGATACGCGTCGTCATCGGACGCTTTTCACGTGGCGCAGCCGGACCCTGAGGGCAGGGGCGCGAGCCGGGCTATGAAGTGGGCGCTGGAGGCGGCAGGCGTGGGGCCGTCGGAGGTTGACTACATCAACGCCCATGGTAGCTCGACACCGATCAGTGATCCGATAGAGACGCTCGCCATCAAGCGGGTGTTCAGGGAGTATGCATACGACGTTCCCATCAGCTCTACGAAATCGATGATTGGTCATCCAATGGGTGGAGCAGGTGCGATTGAGGCAGCGGTTTGTGTTCGCACGATTGAGGACGGGGTCATCCATCGCACAGCGAACCTGGAGAACCCGGATCCTGAGTGCGATCTGGACTACGTGCCTGACGGGCCCAGGAGGGCGGACGTGCGCGTCGCGCTCTCCAACTCCTTCGGGCTCGGAGGCCAGAACGCCTGTCTGGTCCTGGGCGGTTTTGAGGAGTAGAGATGCGCATTGTCCGTGACGAACGTCGTATCAGCGTGCTCAGTTCAGTGGGTCGATACGCCACGCTGGGTGGGCTAGTGATCTTGATGATCGGACTCGTTCTCTCGTTTGTCAGGCCGACCTGGGTGGTTGCCCTGATGGTGAGCATGGGGCTGGGGTTCGTTCTGTCGGTCATCGGTGGCTTCTTCGCCGATCGATATGCCGGACCCCTTGCCCATCACCAGGCACTGGCAGAGATGCTCAAAGGTCTGGACTATCGTCACACCCTGATCCAGTATCGCCTACCCGCTGATCACGTGCTGGTGGAGCCGGGTGGGTGCACGTGCTTCGTCGTCAAGACGCAGGGTGGCGAGGTGAGGTACGAAGACGGGGAGGACGGCCGCTGGAAGCATGAGCAGCGAGGGAAATTCTTCCGCCGGCTGGTGGGGCAGGAGCCGCTGGGAAAGCCACACAAAGAGGCCCAGAAGCAGGCGACCAGACTGGAGCAGTACCTGGACGAGCAGATGGAACGTGCCGACGAGGTGCCTGTGCGCGGGGTGATTGTCTTCGTCAACGAGAAAGTGCAGGTCGAGGCTGACAAGGCGCCGGTTCCCGTGTTTTACAGGAAGAAGGTGAAGGACTGGCTGCGAGGGCCGGGTGACCTGGAACCGCTGCCCGACGGCCTGAGGCGGGAACTGGTAGTGGCTCTGGGTGTGACGGAGGCACGGCAGGAATAGCGCTAGGAGCGATCAAACCCCTTATTAGCGGGCGACGGGTTTGAAAGCGGGGTCAGGCATTCAGGCGAGGTGAGTGCAGGACCCCGTTTCGGTGTTTTACACCCCAGCGGAAGTGGGTGGTCAGCCCTTGATCACCCCGATGGGCTCCAGCCGGGCGACCTTGCGAGCGATGCCCAGCCCGTGGACGGTGTCGACCACGCGGCTGACGTCCTTGTAAGCGAGGGGGGCCTCTTCCGCGAGGCCTTTCATGCTGCCTGCGCGGACCGTGATGCCGCCAGCCTCCAATTCCTCCCGGAGGTCGTGGCCCCAGACCTCCTTGCGGGCCTGGGTGCGGCTCATGGTGCGGCCGGCGCCATGGCAGGTGGAACCAAAGGTGAGGTCCATGGCTTCCTGCTGACCGACGAGCACGTAGGACGCGGTTCCCATGGAGCCAGGCACGAGAACCGGTTGGCCGACGTCGCGGTAAGCAGCGGGAACGCCCTCATGACCTGGGGGGAAACAGCGTGTGGCACCCTTGCGATGAATGCACAGCTTCTTCGGGCTGCCGTTTACGACGTGTTCCTCGAACTTGGCGATATTGTGGGCCACGTCGTAGATCTGGTGGAGGTCGAAATCGCTCACTTTTCCGGCAAGGACGCGCTCAAAGGCCTCTCGGGCTCCCATTGCAAGGACCTGCCGATTGACAAACGCGTAGTTGACGGCACAGGCCATGGCGCCGTAATACGCCCGACCTTCTCGGGAGTCGATGGGCGCGCACACGAGCTGTCGACTCGGCAGATAGATGTCGTATTTCTTGACTGCGGACTGGAGGCTCTTGACGTAGTCGTCACATACTTGATGACCAAAGCCTCGGGAACCACAATGGATCTGGACGACGAGCTGACCCTCGCGCAGACCGAAGGTCTCTGCCACGTCTGAGTCGTACAGAGTCCGGACGACGTCGAGCTCGAGGAAGTGGTTTCCCGAGCCCAGTGACCCCACCTGGCTGAGGCCGCGCTCCTTGGCACGTTGGCTGACCTGGCTGGGGTCAGTTCCGGGCAGCTTCCCTTGTTCCTCCGTGTGCTGGACATCGTCCTTGCGGGCCAGGCCTTGTTGCAGCGCCCAGGACGCGCCATCGGTCACCAAGTTGTCGAGTTCAGCCTTGCTCACCCGCACACGTCCGTCTCCCCCCAAGCCGCTGGGACAGGACTGATTGAGGGCGGTCATCAGATCCTCGCCGTAAGGGAGGATCTCTTCCGCGTCCAAGGGTGAGGCCAGGAGCCGCACGCCGCAGTTTATGTCGTACCCGACACCGCCGGGCGATATGACTCCCGTCGCGGCGTCGATCCCGGCCACGCCGCCGATGGGAAAGCCGTAGCCCTGGTGGACGTCCGGCAGGGCCATGGCGTAGTTGACGATGCCCGGCAGTGTGGACGTGTTGATCAGCTGTTCTATCGATCGGTCCCCGAAGGCCGCCTCAAAAAGCTGGGAGTCGGCGAACAGCCTCACGGGAACCCTCATGTCATCCCTGTACTCCTTTGGCAACTCCCAGATGAATTTGTCTAAGCGTCGGAAATCTTTCGTATCAACCATGTTCATGCCCCTCCCCAGCAACGAGTGGTTCTCATACGTCAAACACGATGACGGTCTCGTACCCTTTGTCCGTCTCCCTGATGTCCAGCTCGCTGAAAGTTACTGCCTTGATGTGTGTTTGATACTCCTGCACACGACCCCCGCGAGCAAGGGCCCGCAATCCGTTAACACTGAACTCGAGCACGTCGAACTCTGTGAACACGACATCTAGCCGCTTGCCCAGGTAAAGCAGCTCACTGAGCCACTCCACCAAGAGCCTGTCCACATCGTCGGCGGCGACCTCCACCTCCGTGTCGGCCTCAAGCCGGATCTCGTCGACGTCGGCCAGTTGCGCTGCCATTCCATACGCTGCGGCGACAAAGAGCTCGGGCAGATCCTCCCCCCACACACGGATGGCGATATCGGCGGTGTGATCTAGTTCCTCAAATTGCGCCTCCACGGTGTTGTCCATCTGAAACTCATCCTAACACAAAGTCCGAGCACAAGCAAGTCATATCGCCACGGTGAGTGGTGCATCTTTGATGCCGGCGCGCTTCGTGTAGTCATTTCCCAACACCCCTCCCTTTCACCCCCCCCTCCTTATACCCCATGCCTTGCCTATGCGAAACAAGGTAAACCCCAGTACCCTCAGAGCCCGGCTAGCTCAACAGGCATTTGACAGATTCGGCATACACTGACATACTTGCAGTATGCAACAATTTCTCGTCTAGCTTCTGGGCGATCATTGAAGCCTGATGGGAGTTGAAGCAGCCTTGGTGGCGAGCGTGGCGACCGGGCTAGGGAGCATTCGGGTGCTCTGCATCACGGAGGTGTGAGAATGCGCTCTCGACGCAGTCTTGGGGTTCGTGGCCGCCGTCATGCTGGCGACCGCGGCATTGAGTCTGATCGTGCCACCCATAGAACTTGGCAACTTCTCTGTAGCTGTGTTTGGGCTCGTGCGCGGGATTTCATATAGTGGAAAAACCCTACGCTGATCCCATACTCCTCCGGCGACGAACATCGCCGCAGGCAATGGAGAGCACAATCAAGGGTCAACGCGTCGCAGCCACGGTGGGCGCAGTGCTGGCTCTGCTCATCGCTGCCTGCGCACCAGGACTCCCCTACGAGGCCAGGGGCGAGGTAGTGCGCGCATACCCGCACGCGACCGACGCCTTCACCCAGGGGCTGGTGTTCGACGGCCGCGAACTCTACGAGTCGACCGGCCTGTACGGGGAATCAACGCTCCGTCGGGTAGATCTGGAAACGGGAGAGGTACTACAGCTCCGACAGCTACCAGCCCGGTATTTTGGCGAAGGGTGCACCGTCTGGGGCCAACAGATCATCCAACTCACGTGGAAAGCTGGCGTAGCATTCGTCTACGACAAGGACAGCTTTGCCATTGAGAGCCAGTTCACCTATGACGGAGAAGGGTGGGGGATCACGCACGATGGAGAGCGCCTGATTATGAGTGACGGCACCAGCTACCTGCGATTCCTTCACCCGGACACGTTTCAGGAAGCAGGCCGAGTCCAGGTCGTGGACAAGGGGACGCCTGTGGAGCGCCTAAACGAGCTGGAATGGATACGCGGTCAGGTGTGGGCGAATGTGTGGCAGACCCCACAGATCGCGCGCATCGACGCTGAGACGGGAGAGGTGCTGGGCTGGATTGACCTGTCCGCGTTAGTTGAAAAGGAACCTGCCGGCGTATTGAACGGGATCGCCAGGAGAGGCCGAGGGATCTTTGTGACCGGGAAGCGCTGGCAACACCTCTATCGGATAAGAGTTGAACCTGCCAGCTAGGACTAACCGAAGCGGTTATCCCTTTCTATCTGGCGCTTGACGACCGCGACATGGACAGCGCGTACAGCCTGCTGGGGCCCGAGAGCCGCGCGTCTCAGTCATATTCGGTCTGGGCCGCAGGGTTCGACACAACTCTGGCCGTGGAAGTCGGTTCCGCACACGAGAGATGATTTGTTGCTGGAGCCCAAATCCTTTATAATTCGCTCACGTAAGTCCGTTGCTAGAATGTGGAGGACATATATACCGAGTATGACAGAAGCGACTGGAGCTACCAAGGAGCGCGCCTTCCTGGTGGGCGTGGAGCCAAAAGGCCCCGCTTCCTTTGGAGGAGATGACAGCTGGCCGGTAAGGGAGTCGCTGGCCGAGTTGGAGCGTTTGGCCCACACGGCTGGGATGACGGTCGTGGGCTACGAGATCCAACAGCTGGTGCACCCGCACCCAGCTACGTTCATCGGCCCTGGAAAAGCCAAGCAGATGCACGCCAAGGTAGAGGAGATGGCTGCTGACGTCATCCTTTTCGACGATGAGCTTTCTCCACGCCACCAGCGCGAGCTGGAGGAGATCTTTCCAGACGACGTCAGGCTGCTTGACCGAACGGCTCTGATCTTGGACATCTTCGCCCAGCATGCGCACACGCGAGAAGGAGCCCTTCAAGTCGAGCTAGCCCAATATGAGTACAGGCTACCGCGTCTGACACGGGCGTGGACACACCTCGCACGTCAGGCTGGCGGGCGGGCCGCCGGTGCCAGGGGGAGCGTCGGTGTTCGCGGCCCCGGTGAGTCGCAGCTAGAGACTGACCGGCGGATGATCCGCAGACGTATTACATACCTGAAGGAGCAACTCGAGAAGGTGCGAGCTCACCGCGAGCGCCATCGGGCGCGCCGCCGCAGAGCCGGCATGCCGACCGTCGCTCTGGTGGGTTATACAAACGCAGGGAAGTCGACATTACTGAATACACTGGCCGACGCTGATGTGCTGGTGGTGGATCAACTCTTCGCAACGCTCGACCCGACGACACGCCGGGTTGAGCTCCCTGGTGGAGGGAATGCGCTCTTCACAGACACCGTAGGCTTCATTCAGAAGCTACCGACGCAACTGGTGGCCGCGTTTCACGCGACGTTGGAAGAGGTCACCGAGGCCGACGTGCTCGTGCACGTGATGGACGTCACCCATCCGCAGTTGGTCAGGCAGACAAAGAGTGTGCAACACACCCTCGAGACGCTCAACGCCGCTCACAAGCCGACGGTAAACGCCCTGAACAAGATCGACCTCCTGTCCTCGCCTGAGGCCACACCGGCCGCGGATGGGTTCTCGGACGCCGTCGCAATCTCCGCCGTCACAGGTCATGGCCTGCCGAGATTGCTGATGCGAGTTCAGGAGATCCTGCAAAGCCAGATGGCTCAAGTCGACGTGCTTATCCCTTACGATCAGGGGGAGCTGGTGGACCTGTTCCATCGGCGGGGGCTCATTCAGCAGGAACAGCACACCCACAACGGCACCCATATCGCAGGCCTGATCCCTCGAAGGCTTGTCGGACGCTTTCGAGGGACGAAGAGAGCAGTCGAGCGCAGCTGACGACTGCTGCACCTGAAGGTCATTCGGGGCTTCTCGGGCATCTTGCTGGCGGGTGTCCTGTAGGCGTCAGGGGAGCCCACGATGAGCATCGTCATACGGTAGCCAGAGACTCACTCTGGCCCACTAACCGCTTTGGGCCAGACACAGAACAACAGATCCTACAGCCAGCAGGAGGTCAGCACGTGAAACTACACGAGTATCAGTCGAAGAGACTGTTCGCCAAGCACGGTGTACCTATCCCCTCCGGTCAGGTAGCGACCAGAGCGAGCGAAGCGCGCCGGGCAGCCGAGGAGCTTGGGGGGCCGGTCGTCGTGAAGGCGCAGGTGTTGGTTGGCGGCCGCGGAAAGGCGGGAGGCATCAAACTGAGTCATACTCCCGACGAGACCGAGAGATCCGCGAAGGAGATCCTTGGCATGGAGATCAAAGGACTCCCTGTGCGCAAGGTTCTCATCGACGAGGCGGTCGACATCACAAGAGAGATCTACCTCGGCATCGTCGTGGATCGCGCTGCCCGTCGAGCAACGATGATGGCGTCCGCTGAGGGCGGAGTGGAGATCGAAGAGGTCGCACGCACCAATCCGCAAGCGATAAAGAAGGTGACCATTGACCCTTTCTTGGGTCTCCGCGGATACCAGACGCTGCAGCTGGCCAAGGGCATCGCGCTATCGAAAGAGCAGCATCGACCCTTCGGGCGCACTGCGCAGGGGCTCTATGACGCCTTCACGGCGTATGATGCCTCGCTTGCCGAGATCAACCCGCTGGTCGTCACGGACGACGGTGAATTGCTGGGGGTAGATGGGAAGATGGTTCTTGACGACAACGCCCTGTTCCGCCATCCAGACCTGGTGGAAATGCGCGACATCGACGCCGAGGCCCAGGCTGAGCGGGAAGCGCGGGAAGCAGGATTGAGCTACGTGAAGCTCGACGGGACCATCGGCTGCATGGTCAACGGGGCGGGGCTGGCCATGGCGACAATGGACATCATCAAGCATTTCGGGGGATCGCCGGCCAATTTCCTGGACATCGGCGGAGGCGCGCAGGCCAACACAGTCGCAACGGCTCTTCGACTCATCCTGGAGGACGAGCGTGTGGAGGCTGTGCTGTTCAACATCTTCGGCGGTATCACCCGGTGTGACGAAGTCGCCGCGGGGATTTTGGAGGCCTTTGAGGAAGTCCAGCCGACTGTGCCGCTGGTGGCTCGATTGGTGGGTACGAACGACGAGCAGGGCCGCGAGATGCTTGAGGGGTCGGGGTACAATCTGGTAACTGCCGAGACACTCGTGGCGGCGGCGCGAGAGGCCGTTGCCGCTGTGGACTAGGGGGAATCGTGGCAATTCTAGTGGACAGAGAGACACTGCTGCTCGTGCAAGGCATCACTGGTCGCGAAGGCGAGTTTCACAGCGAACAGATGATCGAATACGGCACACAGATCGTGGGGGGGGTCACGCCAGGGAAGGGGGGGCAGCGCGCCTGCGGCGGGCGCGTCCCCGTCTTCGACACGGTGGCTGAGGCTGTGGAGCAGACCGGGGCTAACGCATCCATCATCTACGTGCCCGCGCGATTCGCGCCTGACGCTATGATCGAGGCTGGGGACGCAGGCATCCCGTTGATCGTGTGTATCACGGAGGGGATTCCCGTGCTGGACATGATCCGCGTGCGGGCGTATCTGGATCAGCAGGGCTCTCGCCTGGTCGGACCCAACTGCCCCGGGCTGCTGTCACCGGGGCAGACGAAGGTCGGGATTATGCCGGGTCACATTGGTACGCCCGGCCCTGTGGGAGTCGTCTCTCGATCTGGAACGCTCACGTACGAGGTTGTGTACGCACTCACGGGCCGAGGACTGGGACAGACGACGTGCGTGGGAATCGGCGGCGATCCGATCATCGGAACCGATTTCATTGACGTGCTCAAGCTGTTTGAGGAAGACTCGGAGACTGAACAAGTGGTGCTCATCGGGGAGATAGGGGGAACCGCCGAGGAGGACGCCGCAGCGTTTATCGACGAAGAGATGACCAAGCCCATAACAGCCTTTGTCGCGGGGCGCACGGCACCTCCGGGCAAGCGCATGGGCCACGCTGGCGCCATTATCCAAGGAGGGAAGGGGACGGCCGCGGACAAGATCGCTGCCTTCGAAGCGGTCGGCGTCCCAGTGGCCGAGCACCCAGAGCAGATGGCCGATTTTGTCGAGCAGCAGGGCCGCTAACCCGACCTAAGGCCAAAGGGCCTCTTGCGTCCTAACGCCCGCTCCCGCCCACGATCGATCTGGGAGTCGATCCTGGACCTGGACCGTGAACATGGCCCGCGACTAGACTGGGGCATCCTGTTGGCGCTGGCCCTGGGTCTTTTCGCCGCTATCCCGTTCCTCTCTCGACAAGGGCTTCCCCACCAGACGGATGCGGAACTTCACGTGTATCGCGCAGCCGAGATTGGGCACGCGATCAGCGAGGGTGTACTCTATCCCCGCTGGGCTCCGAATCTGTACCTCGGCTACGGGTATCCGATCTTCAACTACTACGCTCCACTGACTTACTACCTGGCTAATCTGTTCGCAGTCGCACTCCCTGGCGTGGACGTCGTCGGCGGTGTCAAGGCAGTCTTCGTGGTAGGACTCTTGCTGGCCTCCGGGGGAGCGTACCTGCTGGGTCGCGACCTGTTTGACGCTGAAGCAGGGGTACTTGCTGCCGCCTCGTTTACCCTCTCGCCGTACGTGTTGTTCATCGACCCTCACGCCCGCGGCGATTTGGCGGAGCACTTCGCCGTCTGCCTCATTCCACTGGCCCTTTACTTCTTCCGTCGGATGATGAGCTCCCCGACCCGATGGAAGCTGCTGGGAAGCATCCTCTCGCTAGGCGCAGTTGTCTTCAGCCATAATCTGACCGGACTGATCATCATGGGACTGCTGCTGGGCTATTGGGTGTGGCAGGTCGTGGTCGAGGGGAGGCGGCAGCATGCGGTGTGGGGGCCCATCGCCTTCACGTTAGCTGCGTCGCTGATCGCCTTCTTCTGGCTCCCGGCATGGCTGGAGAGCGACGCGGTCAAGCTCGAAGTGATCGGACCAGGGCATTTTGACTTTCGGGAGCACTTCCTGTCTCTCGGGGAGCTCCTGGCTCCGTCTCGCCTAATCGACTGGGGCGCCACGGGTCCCCGCTACCGCCACAACCTAGGTCTGGCGCAGTGGCTCCTGGCCGTACCGGCTGTTGTGGTTGTCGCAAGACTCCTCAGTGGGCTTGAGAGGAACGAAAAGGGGAGGGGCCTGCTCTTCTTCTCAGCTGCCGCAATGGCTCTCATCTTCCTCACGCTGCCGATGTCGAACATGATCTGGGAGTCGGTTCCCCTGATGGCGTACATGCAGTTCCCCTGGCGGCTCCTCGGCCCGGCGAATCTCATGCTGGCGATGTGCACGGCGGGCAGCGTCGCCGTGCTGCCGCACGGACCGTGGCGTCGGCCAATCATCGCAGCGATCTTTGCCCTGGTTGTGGTCACAGCGCTGCCACTGCTCTATCCCCCGCCGTGGCCTTCCGATTTTGGCGGCACCTCGCCGATCGACACCATACGCTGGGAACGAGAGACGCGGGCATTGGGCACCACGTCGACCGGGGACTTCTTGCCAGCTACGGTGGAGATGATTCCCAAACCAGTGGAGTCGCTGGTCGAGTCCTATGCATCCGATGGGCCAGTCGACAAGGTGAATCGGGCGACGCTACCGGAGTCGACGGCGGTGACCATCGTTGAGCACGGACCAGACCGCGACCACTTCTACGTCGAGACTCCCGAGGCGTTCGTGCTGCGGCTGTACACCTTCTACTTCCCCGGCTGGAAAGCCTACGTAGACGGCGAGAACGTCGACATCGAACTCGCGCGCCCCGAGGGTTTCATCACGGTGAGGGTGCCGGCCGGGAAGCATGACGTGCTGGTCCGCTATGAAGACACGCCGCCGCGCAAGGCAGGTACGGCCATATCGGCTGCAGCACTCGTCATCCTGACCGTCATCATGCTCGTCTGGCGCCGCCAGGAAGACGGCCACGAGAAGGCACGGCGCTTGCCGTGTGCCTCCGGTACTTGGTTATGGCTGGCAGGCACACTGGCACTGGTTGTGTGTATCAAGCTGGCAGCACTCGATCCGCTGGGCTGCCTGTACCAAGATTCCCCACCCGGGCAAGCGTTGCCCGCGCAGCACCAGGTTCATGCCGACTTCGGAGGGAAGATCGCGCTTCTGGGATACGACTTGGGTCAGACCCGGCTGCGGCCCGGGGATACGCTTTCTGTCGTTCTGTACTGGCGTGCCATCAGGGACGTAGCGGAGAATTATCAGTCGTTCGTCCACGTGGCAGAACCACTTGATGTCGCCTGGGCCCAAGGGGACCATCTGAATCCAGGAGGGCTGCCCACGTCACGCTGGCCGCGCGACAAGTACGTCTGGGACGAGTACAAGATTCGTATCCCCGCCGAGATGCCCTCTGGAGTCTACAGACTGAATGTGGGGCTGTATCGCAGGTCAGAAGGAGACCGCCTCCAGCGACGGGATGGAGGGCAAGACGGAGCCGACAGTGTCGTAATCAGCTCGATCGAGGTGACGCAGTAATCTGAGAGGAGGGGAGGAAGCGTCTCCACGTGGCAGATAGAGGGAGACGCTTCTTAGTACCCAGACAAGAAACGAGAACTGGCGCGCGCGATTACTCCTCCGAATGCTGGTCAAGCGTGCGCTCCAGGATGTCCTCCTGCTCCGCGTCCTCACGCTTGCGCATCTTGGCGCGGCGGCCTTCACCCGCGCCCTGGTATCCCTCGGCACGAGCCCGCTCCATTGCGGCCTCCATTGCCGTCTGCGCCGTCGCCTCTTCCTCCTCGGGCGCCTCCTCTGGTTCGGGCTCTTCCACAACCTCGCCGAGCCCCTGCCGCGTCAGGTCGATGCGCTGCCTCTGACGGTCGACTCTGAGAACGCGGACCTCGATCTCATCACCGACGCTCACCAGCTCCGACGGATGTTCGACGTACCCCGACGACATCTCGCGCACGTGGAGCAGCCCAGGGCGCTCGGCACCGATATCCACGAACGCCCCGTACTGTTCGATACGGGTCACTCTGCCCGTGTGAAGTTTCCCCTCGTTCAACTGCTCCCACGTCACATCAGGGGGTTCAACCATGGTCAAGCTGACCCGCTTCTGCTCAGGATGCACCTCGCTAACCCATACAGTTACCTCGTCCCCGACCTCTACAGCCTCCGTCACTGCGTCCAGCTCCCCGTCCTCGGTCAGTTGAGATATGTGCAGCAATCCTTCGTACGGCAAACCAATGTCGACCACCGCACCGTGCAGACCGACCTCCTTGACCCTTCCCTCCAGGCAGGTCTTCGGTTCAAGGTCATTCACGGAAAGCGCTGAATCATCTGATCTTCCGGTCACTTAATACCTCCTCGGTCGATGAGCTTTACCTGTTCGCACACATAAACGCGGACTTTGATTCTACTCCAGATCCCTTCTTTGTCAAGACAAGCCGCTGCGTTTCGTATAGTAGTATGACGGATCACCAAGCAGCGTCGGGGAACGTGATCAGACCGGCATGAATGCCAACGCGCTTATACATCTTGATCCCCTCGTACGCCATACCCAAGATGCCATCGTGAATGGCCCAGCTCCGCCCGCGCACCGTCTTCTCGGCCCCGGGCTGCCGGAATGGGTTAGAACCATCAAGCCGCTGATGAAGCAGCCCACCTGGTGCGAACTCGGTGTGGATCCACTCCATACGACCCAGCCCCATCACGTAGCCGAATCCAAGACGTTCAAAGAGAATAGCGTTGTGGTAGGCCAGCGGCTGAATGTAGACGGCGTCGTGGTGAAGGTGAGTGACGAAGCGCTCCAGGATGGGCACGAGATCCCGCGTCAGGCGCAGTCCACGGCGCACCTGTCCAGGGGCCAGCCCCGCTCTCATGGCTCTTATCTCCTCGGCGATGTTCCTGCCGTGTGTCCCGAAGTGGGTGGGGGTGCCATCAGGCAGGCGGTCTGTGTCGAACCTCTCCGCATGGGGGTCATTGACGATGAACAGCAAGACCTCGATCTGGCCCGTCGTCGTATCTGCCAGTTGGAGGTAGAGGAGCGGATCGTCGGCGTCGGGTACATGCTTCAGGGACAACGCGACTGAGTTTGACTTGGCGGAGATCCTGAAGAGGGAGGAGCGGCTCGGCGGGTTCAGGAGGTCGGGGTCGATATCGAAGCGGAGAATGATCTCAAAGGGGATCAAGCTGCAGTAGACTCGGGCTCGCTGCTCGGGCGGCAAGGCGTTGACCTGCGCGATCGAATAGAGATCCAACCCAGACAGGACCCGCGAGGGCCTCACGAGGGTCCTTCTCATTGACGCCGATCTCTCATGGCCCTATCGATCTCCCGCTCGGCCTCGCGCTCAGCGATGACACGCCGCTTGTCGTGCTTGGCCTTGCCCCTCGCCAAGCCGATCTCGACCTTTGCCAACCCGTTCTTCAGGTACATCTGGAGAGGGATGATCGTATACCCGCTCCTCTCAACCTCGCCGATCAGCCGATCGATCTCATAGCGATGGAGAAGCAGCTTCCGCGGGCGACGCGGGTCGTGATCAAAATAGCGACCGGCCGGCTTGTAGGATCCGATGTGGACGTTGAGCAGCCACAGCTCGCCATCACGTGGTCGGACGTACCCCTCACGCAGACTGACGCGTCCCTCACGAATCGACTTGATCTCCGAGCCACGCAACACGAGGCCAGCTTCATACCGATCCTCAACATGGTAGTCGTAGTAAGCCTTTCGATTGCGGGCGACGACTCTGACTCCCTTCTGGGTCATCATCGTCCTTCCAGAAGGTACTCAACTGCGCGCTCCAGCTGGGGATCCCGGTCAGGATCTTCCTGTCTTTCCTCGTCAGGCCATGGTACCTCGATATCAGGCATCAGTCCCTCCCCTTGGATGCGCTGATCATCGGGCGTGAACCAGAGTCCAACGGTAACACGAAGCTCAGAGCCATCGCTCAGCTCGAAGGGCCGCTGCACGGAACCCTTGCCAAACGTAGGAACCCCCACAAGGATCGCCCTTTCGTGATCCTGGAGGGCGCCGGCAACAATCTCCGACGCGCTGGCTGAACCGTTATTCACAAGCACGACGAGCGGGACACCCTCAGCGATGTCGCCGTCGTGGGCCCAGAACTTCCGCTCAGTCCCGTCGCTGAAGCGTTCTACTGCTACCAAGCTCTCCCCCAGGAAGAGATCCGCCACCTCAATGGCCTGGTCAAGCCACCCTCCCGGGTTCTGTCGCAGGTCGAGAACGACGCCCTCCGCATCCTGTTCCAGGAGCGACTCGAGTCCCTCCTCCAGGGCGCTGCTCGCCGTAGCGCTGAACTCACGGAGTCGAATGTAACCCACGCCATCCTCGCGGACCTCGGCTTCGATGATGGGAATCTCCAGACGCGCTCGAGTCACGGTCACCGGGAAGGGCTCCCCGATCCCTTCCCGCTCCACCGTGAGCGTCACCTGACTGCCAGCCGGTCCTCGGATCTTCCCGATGGCCTCGTAGAGCGGGGCACCGACGATGGACTCCCCATCCACGGCGACGACTCGGTCGCCAGCCTGAAGGCCTGCTTCTTCCGCCGGGCCTTGTTCAAAGGTGTCGACGATCCTCAACGTGCCAGATTCGTCCGTATCGACAAACGCGCCGATGCCTTCAAACTCGCCGCTGGCGTCCTCTTCCAGGATGGCTGCAACGTCTGGCTCAATGAACGCGGTATACCTGTCATCAAGGGTATCGAGCATCCCGCGGATTGCCGCATAGGTGATATCGCGTAGGTCTGGCAGCTTGCCGTAGTAGTGCTCTTCCACCAAATCCCAGACCTCCCAGAAGAGCTCAAAGGCCTCCCTGGCATCGTCGTCTGGCGTCGAGACGGGGGATGGGGTGTCGGTGGGCTGCGCCGTCGGTTCCGGGTCGTCTGCCTGAGCAGGCTCAGTGGGCGGTGGGGGAGAAGGCGTCGCGGACGCTGGGGCAGTGGGCGTGGCAGACGGTCGGGCCGTCGGTGACGGTACACGCGTATCCCCTTGCCCGGTCAACAGGTAAGCCGAGCCAAAACCCGCGGCAAACATACCCACCGCAACGGCCAGCAGAATGATTCCGATCAGGAACAACTTGAGAACCGTTCGTAGTGTCCTATCCATCTATGACCCCGATTCTAGGTAACGCACGGCCCGGTCGAGTTGCTCGTCTCCCGGAGCAGCGTCATCAGAGACGACAACGTCAGGCATGAGGCCGTTCTCGTCAATGCGGCGTCGTCGCGGAGTGAGCCACATAGCCGCGGTGATCCGAAGCGACGACCCATCGGACAGCTCGTAGACCTCCTGCACCGATCCCTCGCCGGAGGACACCTCTCCAATGAGGGCCGCCCGGCCGTGGTCTTGGAGCGCGGCGGCGACAACCTCTGCCCCCCTGGCCGTGCCTCCATTGACCAGGACAGCCAGAGACAGACTGACATCGCCCCGAGTCTTCGCCCGGAATGTCCGCTCCACACCGCTATCCATCTGATGAAGAACCACGTCACGTCTGTGCAAGAATTGAGCGGCAACCTCCACAGCCGATTCCAGCAGCGCCCCAGTCGTGTCCCTGAGGTCCAGCACCAGTGCAGAAGCACCGGCTCGTTCCAGCTCAACGAGGGCCTCTGCCACCTCGCGGCTGGTCGTCTGGGCAACCCGTTCGAGGCGCATGTAGCCGACGTCGGGAGTCGCCATCCGCCAAGTGACAGATGGGACCGCCATCTCCAGCCGCACGACTGTCAGCTTGACCGTCCCGGTGGGCGAGCGGGACACCGAGAGGACCACCTCGCTTCCCAGCTCACCCTGGAGCCGCTGCTCTACGTCAGCAACGGTCGTCTTGCCGGTCACCGGCTCCCGGTCAACAGCCAGGAGCACATCTCCCCTGCGGACTCCAGCACGCTCAGCTGCTGACTGAGCGGAAGGATCTAGGAAGATCCGTCCCTCGCGGTCACGCCACAGGGAGACACCGATCCCCTGATACGGGCCCTGCGGTTCATTCAGTACCCCCGCTCGGCCTGTCGGCTCAACGAGTACCGTATGGGCGTCAAGAAGCCCCAAGGATGCGCGCACAGCACCGTACGTGCGGTCTCGCGCCGATGGGACGGCACCGTAGAAGTGCTCCTCTATGTGGTTCCAGGCCTCCCAGAACAGCTCCGATTGTCCGATGCCGCGACGACCAGGTGGCAGGAAGCGGCCTGTGAATTCGTATGCGCCGAATCCGGTGGCATAGGCCCCCATGAACAAGGAAACGAGTATCAGAGCAAGCTGTAAACGCCTTTGCGTGAATGGTCCCATTTGCAGCCGCACAACCGTCGAAGCCCCCACAGCGCCCAGGTATTCTAACATAAAGGGAGGCTCGAGCAAGTGGTCTGTGCAGCCGGGCCGCCTCGTGCCCAACGTGTTTGCCGCGGATGTGCTGGCGGGGAGGCCGCGTGTCTCGTCGGCAGGGCAGGAAGGGGGCAGTCAGTCTCCAGCAAGCGAGCTGCCGCACAGCGTCCCGAGCAACACCGGACTCCCCGCTGGGTGCCCGTCAGAACGACAGGCATAGACACGTGTCACGGAAGCGCACCATGCTGGGCTCCAAGCCCCCCAAGCTGGGTGGGAGGGTGCCAGCGGCCGCGACGCAGATTTCGAGCTCGGTTACTTCGCATAAGGCTTCTTACGCGAAGTATGGCCTCGACGACAGCGATAGCATCGATATCCGGCACGCGCTCAGTGGCCTTGTACAGGAGCGTCTCTGCCTTGCCCGGTCTGCACCACCGTCGGCGAGACCGCGGCTGACACACCATCTCCGGGGAGATCGCGGCCCGACGACAGTCGGTCACCACAGCTCGCGCCTGCCCGGGGGCGCCTAAAGCGCCAATCTGAGCAGCTCCGCTGGATGTCTTCCTGCCCGACGTCGCCCCGGTGTCCTCGGAAGCCCTCGCGGACCTCACCCACGCCCCGCCGCACCGGGGACCTGGTCACC
>CAYMHT010000002.1:0-26585 GCA_964390305.1 uncultured Anaerolineales bacterium | reverse complement strand
GAGAGACGACGACCACCCCCTGGACTGCCCCCTACCCCGGGCGCCGCGCTACCCGTGACAGTTGATGGCGCAAGTCGCTAGTAGGGGTTGATCGTCAGATCGGCCAACTGTGGTATAATAGATGAGTCATGGAGGAGAAGGAGAGCTTCGAGCATCTGGTGGCGGAGGCGCTGGACGATCTCCCTCCCGACATCCAGGAGATGCTAGACAACGTCGACGTGGTTATCGCCGATTGGCCCGATCCGGCGACGCTTCGACAGGCTGGGCTGAGGCATCCAGTACAGCTTCTCGGTTTCTATCAGGGCGTTCCGCTCACGAAACGGAGCCACAGGTACGGTCTGGTTCTGCCGGACAAGATCACGATCTACCGGTGCCCGATTGAGAGGCGGAGCCGCACAGCAGAAGAGACCCGCGCCATCGTCCGACGGGTTGTTCGTCACGAGATAGCACACCACTTCGGCATCGGCGACGATCGCCTCCAGGAGATCGGAGCTTGGTGACCCCGGCAGCTGACTGAAGGGACCATCCATGGCACGTGCTCACTTTCCTGACGTCGTGTCCCTCCGACACGCCTTTCCGATCACCCAGCATTGCGCCTATCTCAACCACGCCGCCATCGCTCCTTTGCCCACCCCGGTGTGCGAGGCGATCGAGGACTATCTGGCCGATCGTGCCGGGGGGCAGGATGCCCAGCGATACGAGCACCTGTCCGACGATCTACGCGACGCGCTGGCCCGGCTGATCAGCGCCAGACCAGATGAGATCGCCTTCGTCCAGAACACGAGCGAGGGTCTCAACCTGGCCGCGAACGCACTGCCTCTGGAGCCCGGGGACAACGTGATCTTCTGCGACATGGAGTTTCCGTCCAACGTCTACCCGTGGATGCATCTGACGCGGCGTGGGGTCGAGGCTCGCTGCATCCCGCACGACGGCGGGGGATTGACGGTCGAGGCGCTGGAGGCCCACACCGACGGGAGCACCCGGGCGGTGGCAGTCAGCTCGGTTGAATTCCTGACGGGTTTCAGGACAGACCTCGGAGCCGTTGGTCGCTGGTGCCGTGACCATGGTGCCTACTTCGTCGTCGACGGTATTCAGTCACTGGGTGTATTACAGATGGACGTGAAGGCGCTCAACATCGACTTTCTGTCCTGCGGAGGTCCCAAGTGGTTGATGGGGCCGGCAGGTCAAGGATTCATCTACTGCCGGCGTGAGCTTACCGACCGGCTTGATCCGCCCTTTGCGGGCTGCACGAGCGTGGTCGGCTGGCAGGATTGGCGCAACTACGACCTCACGTTTCTCCCTGGCGCCAGGCGGTTTGAGCTCGGGTGCGCCAACTTCATCGGTCAGGTCGGCCTGCTGGCAGCGGTGCGTTTTCTGCTGGACGTTGGGATCGGGACAATCGAGCGCTGGGTGCTGCACCTGACGGATCTCCTGATCGCAGATCTGCATAGCCGCGGATACACTGTCGCCAGCAACCTCGAGCCGGAACACCGCAGCGCGATTGCATCGTTCAGCGTGCCCGGCGACGTCGGCGCCGCCTACGAGCAGCTGACCGCAGCGGGTATCGTACTCTCGAGACGCGAGGACTATATCCGCGTCTCGCCCCATTGCTACAACACAGAACCAGAGATCCTGCGCGTAGGCAACACGCTGCAGGACACTCAATAGCACCGCTCATCGAAACAGGAGATGACAGTAAATGGCTAGGGAAGAAACGGTCGCTAGGAACAGGGCGTTCGTGCCTCCTCTGGCGAGCTCGATCGAAGACACGGGTCTCCCGTTGGGGTTCCTGTCCAACCTGGCATTGAAGATGTTGTATCTGGAAGGGGACCTGCTCGGGTATGAGTTGGCCGAGCGCATGAGGCTACCGCACGCAGGCGTCGTTGACGATTTGCTCGCGTTTCTCAAGGAGGAGCAGCTTTGTGAGGTGAAAGGGACCGGCAGCGGCAGCGGCGGCCTCGGACTGGGCAGAGCCGTGTATCGGTACCGCATCACGGATAAGGGCCGTGCCGCGGCTCGCGAGGCAATGGAACGGAGTCAGTATGTCGGACCGGCTCCAGTCCCGCTGGCGCAGTACAACGAAGGGATTCGACGCCAATCCCTGGGCAAGTCTATCGTCCACCGGGACGGCTTGGAGCAGGCGCTATCACATCTGGTGATTGACGAAGAGACGACGGCCCATCTGGGAGCCGCCGTCAACTCCCGTCGTTCGATCTTCCTGTTTGGTCCCCCTGGCAACGGAAAGACGGCGATCAGCGAAGGGATCGGAACGCTGGTCCTGCAGGGTGCGCTGTACGTCCCGTACGCGGTGGAGACGGGACACGAAGTGATCAAAGTGTTCGATGTCGTCAATCACGTCCGGGACGAGGACCGCTCCGCAAGCAAGAACAGCCACGACCAGCGCTGGATCCGCATCCGGCGCCCCGTGATCATGGTGGGTGGCGAGATGACGCTCGAAGAGCTGGATCTCATATACGAGCGTACGAGCCGGTACTACGAAGCTCCAGTCCAGATGAAGGCAAACGGGGGTATGTTGCTGATTGACGACTTCGGCCGCCAGCAAGTTCGACCCCGCGATCTTCTGAACCGGTGGATCGTTCCGCTGGAGAAGCGCATCGACTATCTAACCCTGCACACGGGCCGGAAGATTCAGATACCGTTCGACACACTTATCGTGTTCGCGACCAACCTAGCCCCGCAGGAGTTGGTCGACGAGGCTTTCCTGCGCCGCATCCGTCATAAGATCGAGATCGGAGATCCAACGTGGGAGCAGTACCGCGACATTTTCCGACGCGTATGTCGCGAGAAGGGAGTCCCCTACGACGATCAGGCACTGACTTACCTGATCAAGGAGCATTACATCAAAGCTGGTCGTCCCAGGCGTGGCTGTCACCCGCGCGACCTGGTGGACCAGATTCAGGACATCGCCAGTTATCTGGAGATTCCTGCGAAGTTGAGCAGAGACCTCATCGACCAGGCATGCAACACGTACTTCGTCGACCTGTAGTATCGACCGGAGCGAGCCTGCACGCCCCGGTCAGAAGACGCTCGCACCTCGCCCTGGCTCACCGTCACTGAATGCTCCCGTGCGGCCGCGTGGCTCGCCGCGGCTCGACAGAACGACGTCAACTTGGGGGCTCGAAGGGGGTGAAGCCCCCACCGCGCACCTCCGCTGCCGTACTGACCACGACGAACGCGTCGGGGTCTGCCGCGTGGACAATCTCCCTGAGGTGCGGGATCTGCACGTCGGTGACGGCAGACAGAAGCACGTCCCACGAGGCACCGGAGTACATCCCTGTGCCCTCAAGCGCTGTGACGCCGCGTCCCAATTCCTCTAGGATCCGCGACGCCACTGCCTTCCCCTCCGTGGTGATAATGGTAGCGAGGCGCTCCTTGCGGCGTGGCTTCGGCACCAGAGGCCGCCCAATCCGACGCAGAAACTCGGGTACCTCGGCTCGAGTTCGCGAGACACCCGCGGCCACCGCCACTCCGATCAGTGCCCCAAATACGACAGCGACGACGGCAATCACCCAGCGTCCAGGAATCACACCCACGGCCGCTCTCTCCAGAACCGCGGACCAGCTCGGTGTGGGCTCAGGATGGATGCTGAGCTTAATCCCCCAACTGAGAAGCAGCAGGGACAATAACCAGAAGTAATTGCGGCGGAAGCGCCGACCGACGGCCTCCCACAGCTCGATGGGAAACGATGGCTCCCTGAGGGTCTCCGCCACCAGGCTGCCCCAGTCTGCGGAAGGACGGAATGGGGGCGTGAAAATCGAAGCGAGGAAGTCGGTCTCCATGAGATGAACCCGGTACGCCCAGAGGACATAATACCGGTAGCGGCGGGCCTCGATCATCAAGAAGGTAAGCACGAGGGCAAGAACCAGCAAGAACACAAAATGCGGATTGCCAGGCTCGCCAAAGACAAAAGTGAGGGCAGCAGCGACGGTGATCACAGCCCAGTTTGTCGTCGCGTCCAGCCGGGTGCGCCAGGTATTAGCCCGCTGGATCTCACCCCGGTAGAGGTGGACCATCGCTGTGGTGAAATTGGACGGGTCCAGCTGGTACCCACGGAACGACCACTGGCGACCGGCCTCCCCACCCTTCCTATCCTGCTCAGCCATCTATACCGATCCTCCACTTGATGACTTAAGGGAGAGAAGCAGAACCGCGCCGCAAATCCGACAAAACAGAAAAGACACGCACTCAAACCTGTCTCCCACTATGTCGCGGAGGATACGGCGCTATGCAGGCTCACGAAAGGCTCACCGCCCGGACGATCCTCGAAGTGCCGACGTCGACCAGACGCTTACCGCGTGATCCCCGCGTCAAGGACGTGATGGCGGAAAGATCGCTGACGTGGAAACGTCTTCCGTCGTCAAGGTAGACATCCAGAGCATCGCCCCCCTTGCCAACCGCCAAGTCCCCGAGCTTGCCTCCAGATTTGGTCTCTCGCAGGCACTGGACACCCTGCGTGTTCCTTCCCTGCACAGGAAACTCTCCCAAAGGGACACGATTCGCGTAGCCCATCTCCGACAGAATGACAGTCTGCCATTCACTTCCCTCTTCGGCGGCCTCCGGCACGACCAAGCCCCCAACCACGTGGTCACCTTTTCTCAGCGAGATGCCGATGACTCCAGCTGCCGTATCCGTCTTCTGCGGATTGATCGCCCTGCCGTGGAGCCGGAGCAACTGCCCCTCGCTCGTGTAGAAGATGACGTCGGCGCTTTCACCAGCCACGCCTCCGAAGAGGAGTTCATCGTCATCGGCCAGGCCGATGACGGGCCCCCACTCACGGTCCAGCAGCGAGAGGTCAGCTACCGCGGCACGCTTCACCCTGCCCGCGTGCGTACCGAGAAGCAGGTATCCGTCCGGGTGAACCACGGTGATGCCGACGATCCGCTCGCCCGCTTCCAGGCCCAGCTTCGCCGGTCCAGCGACTGTGGGAACGAAGCCTACCTCTGCCCACCAACCGGCCCCACCACTGGTCAGCAAGAGCACTCTGTCCTCAGGCTGCGCGCGCACGTGAGCCAGATGCACGCTTCGCGCGGCCCGCGTGGTCAGCCCATCGCTCGGGCGATAGGAGAAACCAGCCAAATCAGAGCGCTCTATCCCGTCGGGGGTGAGCACCAGCACCTGATCCGTCTCCGGTGCCACCAAGTCGGAACCGGTCATCACCGTCGTACCCGCAGCTTTGTCCTCGCTGTCCACGATCACTGTGCGGCGCGGCACCGAGAAATCCCGCTTGAGGGTCTCCGTCTCCTCCACCACTACACGAAGGCGGCGCTTCTCCGAGCCGAGCAGACCTTCAAGGTGTTCGATTCGCTCGCACAGCTCCTTCGCCTCGTCCTCGAGGCGTGTCCGGCCCAGGGCCGCCAACTGCTGTAGCTGTGTGTGCAAGATGGCGTTGGCCTGCTCCTCCGTGAACTTGAACTCACGCATTAGGTTGTTTCGAGCCGTCCGCGGCTCTCGCGACCGCCGGATTGTGTCAATCACCTCGTCGAGAACCTCGAGCGCAGTCAACAATCCGTCTACAATGTGCAACCGCGCCTGACGCTTCTCCAACTCGTACTGGCTCCGGCGTTCAATCACGTCGAGGCGGTGGGACACAAAATGGGTCAACAACTCCCGAAGCGACAGATACGTGGGACGGCTATCGCCCTCCTCGGTTGGCACCAGCGCCAAGTTGATCACGCCGAACGTCTCACGCAGCTGGGAGTACTTCAAGACCTGCTCAAGGACACCCTGCGGATCCGCGCTCCGAGAAACCTCGATAATTAACCGCATGCCCAAGTAGTCAGACTCGTCACGGAGATCCGTCACACCGGCGACGCGGCCCCGGTGAATCTCCTTGGCGATCTTCTCCATGACCGTGTTCTTCTGCACGTTGTAGGGCAGCTCCGTCACGACGAGATTGGATTTCCCACCGCCAATATCCTCCACGAGTATCCGGGCCTGCGTGACAATCCGGCCCCGGCCAGTCTTGTAGGCCTCGTATACGGTATCGATCAGTCCGTCGCCACGATCGCGGTAGCGATAGAGAATGCCCCCCGTCGGGAAGTCAGGACCGGGGATGAATTGCAGGAGGTCCTCCGTGGTGATCTTGTCCCGCCGCTGCCAGTTCTCGGCCACGTGGATCAGAGCGTCGCACACCTCTCCCAGGTTGTGGGGCGGCATGTTTGTCGACATGCCGACGGCGATACCCGCCGAGCCGTTGACCAAGAGGTTGGGGAAGACCGTGGGCAGAACCGTAGGCTCTTCAAGGGAGCCGTCGAAGTTCTCCTGCCAGTCTACTGTCTCCATCTTGAGGTCCCGGAGCATCGTTTCGGCCACGGCCGTCAATCGCGCCTCTGTATAGCGCATCGCTGCGGGGCTATCTCCGTCGACAGAGCCAAAGTTGCCCTGTCCATCGACCAACGGAATCTCCATGGAGAAATCCTGGGCCATCCGCACCAACGCGTGATAGACAGATGTGTCGCCGTGGGGGTGGTACTTTCCCAGGACCTCACCGACGATGCGGGCCGATTTCTTGTGCGGGTGCTCGGCGTCCAGCCCCAGCTCGTGCATCGCGTAGAGGATGCGCCGTTGGACAGGCTTGAGACCGTCACGAATGTCGGGCAGCGCCCGGTCCGTGATGGTGGCTCTGGCGTACCCCATATACGCGGCCGTCATATCGCTGGCCAGATCGACCGTCTCCGTGGGGACCACAATGGTTGCAGTCTCTACCTCACTCATCCGTCATCCTATCCCTCATTTCACTGTCGGCCACACCGAGCCAGGGGCCCTACGCTCCGTTCTCATCCAGCATCATCCCGTCGCCCCAATACCGCATCAGGCGGTCACGTCGGTTTCTTGCACCAGCGCCCATCCACAGCGAAAAGGCAGCGTTGGCCGCGTGCACGTCACTCGCCTTCACCTGCACGAGATGCTCATTTACTGCGGGATTCCCCTGGTCACTGACACTGAAGATCGTCTCCCGTAGCTGACTTGGGTTCATCTCACCCAGGCCTTTGTAACGCTGGATGGTGACGCCGTGCATACCACCCCACTCGTCGAGAATTCGCTTCCGTTCTGCCTCGCTGTAGGCATAGCGGCTGTCACTGCCCTTGCGGAGCAAGTACAGCGGTGCCTGAGCCACGTAAAGCCTCCCCTCTTCCACAATAGGACGCATCAAGCGCCAGAAGAGCGTGTACAGAAGGGTCTTGATGTGTTCGCCGTCCACGTCGGCATCGACGAGGATAGCGACGCGCCCGTACCGCATGTCCTCCACCCCGAAGTCAGTTCCTACACCTGCTCCGAGAGCGGCAACGATGGCTTTGACCTCCTTGTTGCTGAGCGCCCGGTCCAGACGCTTGCGCTCCACGTTGAGGATTTTGCCCCGGAGCGGCAGAATGGCATGGTAGCGGCGGTCACGTGCCTGCTTGCATGATCCACCCGCACTGTCACCCTCCACGATATAGAGGGTGGTCTCGTCCGTGGGAATGCCCTTCGCCACATCAGCCAGTTTGCCTGGGAGCTCATCCACCTCCAGAGCCGAGCGACGCATAACCAGCTTGCGCGCCTTGGCCGCGGCCCGGCGCGCTCGAGAGGCCGCCAGGCACCGCTGCACGATCTTCTTGCCCAATGGAATCTGCTTGCGCAGCTGCTCAAGCAGCCCTTCGTAGATGATCGAATGGACCTGCCCCTGAGTCTGATCGGAGCCCAGCTGCGTCTTGGTCTGACTGGTGAACTGAGGGTCGCGCATACGGACGCTGAGAACGGCGGTCAATCCAGCCCGGGTATCGCGGCCGATGACCTTATCGCCTTTCTTCAGCAACCCGCGGCGGTTGTCTGCGAAAACGTTGACTGCCTTGGTGAGGCCCGCCATCAACCCCGACACGTGTCCGCCACCGTCGGGTGTGGGAATCGTATTGACAAACGAGACGATTTCCGGATAGTCGCCGTCGTGCCACTGGAAGACCGCCTCCACCTGGGTTCCATCCTCTGTATGACCGGTGATCTCGATGGGAGCATGGATGACATCGCGGTTCCGGTTCAGGTGCTCAACATACTCCACCAGTCCACCCCGGTAGCAGTACTCCCGTTCGCGCCCCTCGGCGCGCTCGTCGATGATGCGAGTGGTCAGACCGGGGACGAGGAAGGAGACCATCTGCAGACGTCGCGCCAGCGTTGCGAAGTCGAACTCGAGCTCGTCTAAGAACTCCCCGTTGGGCAAGAAGGCAACGGTCGTGCCCGTTCCGATGCTTCGATCCTTGTTCTTCCGTACGGCTGTGACCTCGCCCCGCACCCCAACCTGTCCGATGATCTCCTCGCTGTGGGGGGCCAGGATGTTCACCGGCGTCACCGGGAGGCCTCTTTCGTGTCGCTGCCGGTAGAGGACACCGTCGCGCCGGACCGTCACCTCCAGCCAATCAGAGAGGGCGTTTGTGGCCTTGATCCCCACCCCGTGGAGGCCGCCGGACGTCGAGTAGCTCCCCTCCTCGAACTTCCCGCCGGCGTGAAGCTCGGTGAACGCCAGTTCCATCGCAGGTCTTTCCTTCTCGGGATGCATCCCCACAGGAATCCCGCGACCGTCGTCCGTGACAGCGATACTCCCATCTCTCCGAATGACCACCTCGATGTGGTCACAGTCCCCCATGAGCGCCTCGTCGACAGCGTTGTCGATCACCTCGATGGCCAGGTGATGGAGCGCCGTCATACCTCGACCGCCAACGTACATCCCCGGCCTTCGCTGGATATTCTCGGGGTATTCTAGAACTTTGATATCCTCTTCGGTGTACGCTTGTGTGGTCATTCACATACCTCCGAACGGGCGCCTTCAAGAGCGCGTTCCTGCTTTCTGCTCTCCGCCCATTTTGACTCCACGCAGACGGCACAAGTATAGCACATTTGTTCTAGTTCGTCAAATCCTGGCAGGGATCGTGGAATCAGGGAGTCACTTGACGTAGATTGGACTGCTGAAGATCCAGCCGCGACGCCCCAGCAGATGCCGAAGATAGACCTCCACACGGTAAGCACCGGGCGCGGCAGTTGTGTACTCGAGCGTCTGCCCCCTGGATCGGCCCACGACCTCGCCCTCACGGACCAGACGCGTGTCAGCCCGCCGCGGCGTCCGGACGTTGAACACGACCGCCCCCGTCCGCACCAGCTGCTCGCCCACCAGCGCTTCGTTCGCCCCACTCCGAGCGCTGAACTCAAAACCAGAGGTGGAGCCTATCAGGTCATATCCAACCCAGGTCCTACCCGCCCGCAGTCCCTCGTAGATCAGCGTCTTGTCATGGTCGAGATCACCGTTGAGGGGGAGATTCGTGAGCACGTGCGTATTGACGCACTGGAACAAGTATTGATAAGGGAACAGCTCTCTGCTCAGCGGACCGAGCGAATACGTCCTGCCGTGGGCGTCAGCGCCCCCGATGACGGAGACGCGCATCCCGTCGGCCAGCAACTCATCCCATTTCCGCAGCGTGCGTTGATACGGGCCTCGAATGCCGACAGTCGGGAAATAGGCATAGAAAATCGCGGCCAGCCTGTTCCGCAGAAGACCCTTGAACTCGGACATGTAGTTCCACAGTTCGATCCCCGTATACCGGCGGACGCTCCAGTCCTCCCACGGGATGGCGTCCAGCTCCGGGCCGAGGGGGCTGCTCCGCTCGTAAGGGTGAGCGAGATAGCAGAGGCCACTTCGACGGTTGACATCGTCGATCAGGCCCTGAACATCCGACGCCAACGGCGCCAGCTCGGTCTCGGTGTTGAAGGTCAGGAGATGGCTGGCTTGCGGGCGGCAGCGAACATCGTGAATTTCCTCACCGACCAAGAGCAACAGGTGGTCGTAGTATCCCTCAACCCCGTCAACCCAGAGATTGTGATCGGTGACGATGACAAAATCGAGGCCAGCCTCGGCCGCCGCCTGCGCCACCCCAGCGTGGAGTGCGGTCCCGTCGGAGTAGCCCGTATGGACGTGGGGATTGCCAACGCATTCGTATACGCTCATTCGAGCCGCTCCAGCAACTCAGATAGCTCCTCGTACTCCTCAAAAACGGCGTCGGCCAGCTCGCGTCCGTCCTCCCGATGGCTCACCCCGAGGAACAGGACGGCGTTCATACCGACCCGCTGCGCGCCTCGGAGGTCGGTCTCGGGAAGATCGCCGACGTGAGCCGCCTGGCCGGGGACAACGCCGAGCAGATCGAGTGTGTGGAGGAACGGCTCCGCCTTTGGCTTCGCCGTGCCAAGTTCATCGGAGAACGTAACAACCTGGAAATAGGTCAGCAGACCGTCGCGTTCCATGAGCCGACGCAGCACGCGCCCGGGTGTCAGACCTGTGTCCGAGATGACCCCCAAACGATACCGCTCACTGACCTCGCCCAGCGCCTCCTTCACGCCGGGGACCGACCGGGGCTCGTCGGTACGCAAGTAGGCGTTCTCGATAGCCTCACCCAACCTGTGCCTCGCATCATGCGGCAAGCTCACCCCGAGATATCCCAGAAGCTCGTCGAGCCAGCGTTCGATGGAGATTGAGCGTGTTTCCCGGCGCCACACGTCCTCCCACACAGACCTGGCGTGGCTGTAGGCGGCCTTCAACTGATCCACCGGCCGAGACTGACCGTGGCGTTCGAGCACGTCCCCCAGCAGACTCAGCCGTTCGTCATACGCATACGCGTTTTCATAAAGCGTGCCCCAGAAGTCGAAAGTCACAGCTCGCAACATCGTTAGCCCTCAACGGTTGATCGGTCACCCTCGTACAAACCCACAAAGCCCGCTGTTAAAGCCTGGGACTCAACCCACATTGCAGCCGGCCGCACGCCATGCATCAACCCCTCAGATTTTCGCTGCTGCGGGGTATCTTAGCGTAGGCCCAGGCCATTGTCAAGCAGTCGGGATGGATGTATAATCGACGGGCACATCGAACTCGGCTTGATGATCCAGCGAGAGCGTGACCACTCTGCGAGGTTCGGGGGGTCACCGACGAGCATCCTGAGGGCAGAAAGTGGACAATCGCCAAGTCGCTGAGATATTCAACGCTATGGCCGACATCCTGGACATCCAGGGAGCTAACTACCACCGTGTGATGGCGTACCGCCGCGCCGCCGAGAACATCGCCGCCCTGGGCGAGCCTCTCGAGGAGATCTGGCATCGTGGTGAGCTGGAATCGATAACTGGCATTGGCACGATGCTGGCAGCCAAGATCGACGAGTTGATGCGCACGGGTCAGCTGGAGGCTTATCGGCAACTCAGAGCTGAGGTCCCAGAGGGCGTCGTGGCCATGCTCCAGGTTCCGGGGATCGGTCCCAAGAGCGCCGCTCGCTTCTGGAGAGAGCTCGGTATTCAGAGCATCGAAGGGCTGGCCCAGGCGGCAGAGGCTGGACGGCTTCGGGACCTGCCAGGTTTCGGCGCCAAGAGCGAGCAAAATGTCCTGGACGGCATTGCGTCGTACAGGCGGCGCACAGGCCGGACACGCCTCGGCGATGCCTGGCCACTGGCGCAGGAGATATTGGCGATTGTTCGAAAGGTCCCCGGCGTCATTCGGGCGGCGCCAGCGGGCAGCCTGCGCCGCATGCGGGAGACTGTGGGGGACCTCGACCTCCTGGTCGCCTCGCGCGAGCCAGAGCCCGTGATGGAGCACTTCCGCCGTCTTCCTCAGGTCAAGGCGGTTCTCCTAAGTGGTCGCACAAAGACCTCCATTCGGACCGAGACGGGCCTCCAGATCGATCTGCGCGTGCTGCAGCCCGAGCGATGGGGCACGGCGCTTCAGTATTTCACCGGCAGCCAGGCCCACAACTTCCGACTGCGCGGTATGGCGCTTGAGCGCGGGCTGTCCCTCAGCGAGTATGCACTGACGCGGGAGGACGGTAGCGAGATCCTTTGCCCGGCCGAGGAAATGGTGTACAACAACCTGGGACTCCCGCTGATTCCACCGGAACTGCGAGAGGACCGAGGTGAGGTTGAGGCCGCTGAACTAGGCGGGCTCCCGGAGCTGCTCAAGCTGGAGGGCCTGCGGGGCGACCTGCAGTTTCATACCACATGGTCAGACGGCCATCACACCCTGCTAGAGATGGCGCGGGCCGCGAAGGCCTGCGGGCTCGACTACGCCCTGGTGAGCGATCACTCTCACGGCCTGGGCGTTGCCGGTGGGCTCAGTGTCAACCGCCTGCGAGAACAGCGGGACGAGGTAGCGGCAGTTAACGAGAGACTCAGCAGCTTCCGGCTCTTGGCTGGTGTGGAAGTGGAGATCAGGGGAAATGGCAGCCTTGACCTCCCAGACGAGGTACTGGCCGAGCTGGATCTGGTTGTCGCGGCAATTCACACCGGATTGCGTCAGGATCGAGAGCAGCTGACCTCGCGGCTGCTTAGGGCGATTCACAATCCCCACGTCGACATCATCGCTCATCCAACGGGACGGTTGATCGGTGAGCGGGAACCGGGAGATTTGGATTTAGAGGCTATCTTCTCGGCTGCTGCCGAAACAGGCACGGCCCTGGAGATCAACGCGCATCCTGCGCGACTCGACCTCCGTGATGTACACGCCAGGCGGGCTATTGCGCTAGGCGTGAAGCTAGTCATCAACTCGGACGCGCACGACGTGAGCGGCTTCGATCTACTCCACTACGGGGTAGCTACGGCTCGTCGCGGTTGGGTTACATCCGCCGATGTGCTGAACACACGGCCTGTGGAAAGCTTGCTGAGCTGCGTTTCGGGTGACCAGCGTACCTAGCAGCTGGGCGCAGGGGCCGCGTCTGGCGGGAGGCATCTCGCGATGAAAAGAAGACTAGCTCGCCAACTCCTGTGGTTTCACACCGCGCTGATCCTCTTGCTGGGCACAGGGATGAACGCTAGCGGGGATGAACCGGATCCGACAAGTCAGATCTTCCTCTGGTGCCAGGGACCGGTGGCGGTGGACCGAGTGACCGACGTTTCGGCCAGCGCTACGGAGCAGCCTGGTCCGGAGCGAGCTTTGCTCGCGCTACTGGAGGGCCCCACAGCGGCAGAGACGGAGCAGGGGCTGACGACAGCGATCCCGCAAGGTACGAAGCTGGCAGAACTTCTGAGCGACCCAGAGGGAACGGTGATCGTCCGCCTGGAGATCCCGCCGGATAGCCTGGACGATCTCAGCCACGAGTCCTTCGAGATCATCGTCAATCAGATTGGGGACACGCTGAGGGGTATGGACTGGCGTGATCTGCGAATTCAGGTGAAGGACACCGCAGGCCGCTTCGTGCCGCTGGCGGACTACTTGCCGGAGATCACTCTCTCTCGCAAGGAGACCGTTTCGGGAACTGTGTCAGGCGCCGCCGCTCTTGCGACACAGGCGCCCAGCCCGGGTCAGGGCCAGCCCTTCGGGGCGCTGAGTGGCAAGACAGTCTATGTCAGCGCTGGTCACGGCTGGGACTGGGCCTATGATGGTCGCTGTGGCTGTGTGCGGTGGAGGACCCAGCGGCCGCCCTACCCGAGCTCCCCCTCTTACGAGGGCCCGATCATTGAGGATCATAACAACGGCGAAGCGGTGAACCAGTATCTGCTGCAGTACCTGTGGAACGCAGGCGCGATGGTGTGGCCAGTTCGCGAGCGGGATATGAACCCGTCGGAGGTGATCGTGGATAACGACGTCCCGGGACCTGGGGCGGACTACTCGGAGACCGGCTCCTGGTCGACGACGAGCGCCACAGGCACAGGCTACGCGGGCACGCAGTACCGCTGGGCCGGGACGGTCGCGGGCAGCCCAACAGCCACCGCCACGTGGCAGGCTTCCTTGCCCACCGACGGCCGATACGCGGTCTATGCCTGGTATCGGCCCGGGTCGAACCGAGCGCAGCAGGCGCATTATGTCGTACACCACGCCGGCGGGGATACCACAGTGCTCGTCGACCAGCGGACCCATGGCGATACGTGGCACTACCTGGGCACGTACGGATTTCTGGCCAACAATAAAGCACGCGTCACCGTCACCAATCAGTCGAATGCCTCAGGCCAAGCGGTCATCGCCGATGCCGTCCGCTTCGGCGGGGGAACGTTCGATGACTTGAGAGGTGTCGAGACTAGCGCGCAGTATGCCCCCGAGAAGGCCTGGTGGGAGACAGCGGCTTTCTACTACACGCAGAAGATGGGGATGGGCGCCGCTCCCAATGACGTTACCGCGCGGCCGATCTACGCGCGGTGGGAGCACGGGGGGACCGGCGACGACGCCGTGTACGTGTCGTGGCATACGAATGGGTACAATGGCACTATTCGCGGCACGGAGACCTATGCTCACAATGGCGAAGGCAAGCCGCGAACGGCAGGAAGCGTTGAACTCCGGCACGCGATCCACTCTGAGATTGTCCACGACATCCGTGTGGGCTGGGATCAGAACTGGACCGACCGTAGAGAGAAGTCTGCAAACCTCGGAGAGCTGCGGGAGTTGTGGGACGCCGATCCATCCGCCAGGATGCCCGGTGCCCTGACCGAGATCGCCTTCCACGATAACCCCGCGGACGCGGACGCGCTTAAGGACCCGGCCTTCAATATGCTGGTCGCGCGGGCTCTTTATCAGGGGATTGTCAAGTACTTCGAACAACGAGACGGCGTCGATCTGCCCCTACTACCTGACCCCCCAACAGATCTGAGGGTGCAGAACGCGGAGGATGGGGCGGTGCGTGTATCCTGGAAGTCCTCCCCCACGGACAGTGAAGGCCTGGGCGGCGATCCACCCACCGGGTACCGAGTTTACACCAGCCCCAACGGCATCGGATGGTCTGATGGGAAGCTGGTCACGGGCGGGACGAGCACCGCGTTGACCGGCCTGTCCGAGGATGAGCTCATCTTCGTCCGCGTCACCGCCGTAAATGGAGGCGGCGAGTCGTTCTCGACGGAGACGCTGGCGGCCCGGGTGGGCGACCGGGCAGGTGTTTTGATGGTGAACGGCTTCGACCGACTCAACAACACAATGTTGGTCAGCGATTTCGACCCGGTCGAGGGTTACAACAAACGGATATTCCTGGACCGGATGAACCGCTACGACTACGTGATCCAGCACGCCGAAGAGATCCATTATCCCTTCGACAGCGCCAGCAACGAAGCTGTGGAGTCTGGCGCGGTCTCCTTAGGTGACTATCGGGTGCTGGACTGGATACTGGGCGAGGAGTCGTACAGCGACGAAACGCTCAGCGACGCGGAGCAGGGCTTGCTGAGGCAATACCTTGACGGCGGGGGCGCTCTCTTTATCAGCGGCTCGGAGATCGGCTGGGACCTGGGCAACCTGGGTGACCCAGGCGATAAGGAGTTTTTCGGACGGTACCTGCGGGCGAGCTACGTCGGGGACGACGCCGAGACCTACGAGGTGACGCCCGTGTCGGGCTCAATCTTCGATGGCCTGGGATCCTTCCGCTTCGACGCGCCTGGGATGTATCTCCCCGACTATCCGGACCAACTGGGCGTGTCTCACGGCTCAGTAGAGGCCCTGCGGTATCGAGGCGGCAGAGGGGGGATAGCGGCCATCCAGTACGCCGACGGCTGTGAGCGGGTGGTGACCTTCGGGTTTCCGTTCGAGACGATCAGGCCCGAGAGCCGCCCGGCTGTGATGGAACGGGTGCTGGATTTCCTGGACGAGTGCCTGAACGCGCCAACCCAGGCAGTCATCGAGAGCCCGTCGGACGGAAGTGCACACAACACAGTCCCCCACTTCAGTGGCACTGCGCGAGACTACGGGGGTGGCCTGCAGCGTGTCGAGGTCCAGGTGCAGCGCGAGAGCGACGGACATTGGTGGACGGGCAGCCTCTGGCAGTCTAAGCCCGCTTGGATCACGGCAGACGGGCTGTCGAAATGGTCCTATACGCTCCCTACTTCCCTCGCGGACGGCGGTTACGTTCTGCGCGCTCGAGCCTGCGAGCCCGACGGCACGTTCACCCCGACACCGGACGAGGTCACATTCATCCTCGACACCATGCCTCCACCCGGCACGAGCCTCATCGCACCTGTCGGGGGAATCACACTGAACGCAGTAAGAGTAGAGCTGGAGTGGCAGCCTGTAGCGCAGGACGGCGGATCTGAAATCGGCTACAGGGTAAGGGTCGACGACCGGGAATACACAACCTCCGAGACGCCATATACTGCTTGGGTGGCCGGCTCGGGTCCGCACACGTGGGGCGTGCAGGTCGTCGACCGGGCCGGTAACAGCTCCAGCTGGGCCGAGGACTCGTTTTCCCTCGAGCAGTACCACTCCTGGCTGTTCCCGGTGATGCGCAACTGGCGCGCTACCTCCGGGAGCCAATGAGCGACGAGGGAGAGAGGATGCCAGCACAAAATTGGAGAGACGACACCGTACCCAGCCAGCGCGCCGATCGGGGGAGAAGCCCTGACAGCAAGGCGGAGATTTCTCTGGCGCAGATCCCGGCCCGTGTGTGGGCTTTTGCATTGATGGCCGCGATTCTGCTCGCTGCCCTGTTGAGCCTGTGGGGGCTCTATTTCTTCCGAGGGAGCTCTGGCGGCGGAGGCCCCACTCCCACGGCGATCATCTGGACAGCGACGCCGTCACCGACTCCCGCTGCCAGCCCCACACCGACGGCGACACAAGCCCCGGTGACGGACGATCCAAGCGATGCGACACCGACGGTTTCGACCGGTATTGCGATCGGCGGCTACGTCAAGGTGACGGGCACTGGCGATTATGGCCTCAGTCTACGGGAGGGAGCTGGCGCCGACTACGCGCGGGCAGATGTGGCCGCGGAGGATGAAGTGTTCATCGTCGTCGAGGGACCACAGACGATTGCCGGTTCCCCCTGGTGGAGAATCCGCGATCCCGAGAATGAGGAGCGCTTCTGGTGGGCGATTGGCAATTACCTGGAGCCAGTCGAGCATCCGTAACGAGATCGGCGTCAGCACCAAAGTGAGGGTCAGGCAACGATGCGTGGCGACTGGAGCCTACCGAGCATGCGGGGACGCCGGTGACCGGCGAGGGATGGTTTCGGGCTAGTGTCCGCGTGAATGAGCAGGGCACACGTCAATCAGGGGATATTTCGGTGGCACTGTCTGAGATCGCCCTATGAGCCAGGTGATCCTGAGGAAGGGTCGCGCCAGCCCGGTGCTCCGGCGACATCCCTGGATCTTCTCGGGTTCCATTGATGCAATCGAGGGTGATCCTGAGGACGGCGACATCGTGGACGTCCGGGACGCGGGGCATAACTGGCTGGCTCGGGGCTACTTAAATCGCGGGTCTCAGATCACAGTGCGACTCCTCACCTGGGACGAGGACGAGGCGGTCGACCGCGCGTTCTGGCGCCGTCGCCTGGAACGGTGCATTCAGGCGCGCCAAGCGATCGCTGAGGACCCGGCAACGACTGCCTACCGGCTGGTGCACGCCGAGTCCGACTACCTCCCCGGACTGATCGTCGATCGATACAACGACTGGTTGGTCGTTCAGTTCCTTACCCTGGGCATCGACCAGCATCAGCGCGAGATCGTCCAGTTGCTGGCAGAATTGCTGGCCCCTCGCGGTCTCTACGAGCGTTCCGACGTGGACGTACGTGAGAAGGAAGGGTTGGAACAGCGAAGCGGCCTGCTCTGGGGCGATGAGCCGCCCTATCAGTTGGAGATCCTGGAGAACGAGCGCCGTTTTGTGGTCGACGTCCGGAGAGGTCACAAGACGGGCTTCTACCTCGACCAGCGGGAGAACCGGGTCCGACTGGCAGCCGTGTGCAGGAACCTCACGGCGGACGGCGTGTTGCTCGACGCGTTCGCCTACAGCGGCGCCTTCTCTGCCTACGTAGCCGCACGAGGGGCGTCGACGCTGGTGTTGGTCGAAAGCTCGGGTCCAGCGCTGGATCTGGCGCGGCAGAACCTGGCACTGAACGGTCGTGTTGACCCTCAGCAGACAGAGTACGTGGAAGGAGACGTGTTTAGCGTTTTGCGAGGCTATCGCGCTCAAGGACGGCGATTCGACGTGATCGTGCTCGATCCGCCCAAGCTGGCCCGCAGCAGACGCGATGTCGAACGGGCCTCTCGAGCTTACAAGGACATCAACCTGCTGGCTTTCCAGCTTCTGCGCCGGGGCGGCGTGTTGTTCACCTTCTCCTGCTCGGGCCGGGTCTCTGCCGACCTGTTCCAGAAGATCGTGTTTGGTGCGCTGGCGGACACCAATCGCAAAGGGCAGATCATCGGAAGGCTGGCGCAGAGCGCGGATCATCCGGTGGCGCTGACGTTCCCAGAGGGCGCGTATCTCAAGGGGTTCATCTGCAGAGTCTGGTAGTCGCTGCAGCAGCCGTTGCTAACGTTCAGGATCGACATAGAATGGGGAGGAGCAGGCTGATCTTGACCGGGCCTGGGCCCTCAAGGCATCGGGAGCCAGACGAGCAAAAGGGAGAAGCAACCTGGAGAGAAGGCTGGCGAACGCTGAGCAGCCTAGCCTCGCTGGTTGTGATCGCGTGGCTGGCGGCGGGGCTAATTATCGGCGTCGGCATGGTGCGGTTCAGGCTGCGTAATCCGCCCTGGAGGATCACTCAGGTTCCCGCAGACCAGGTGATCTGTTTCACGCTCTACACGCTCCACGATGACGTGTTGAAGCTCACAGCTCAGCTTTACGAACTCCCGCCGGACGCAACCCGCATCGTGCGCTTGGAGATCAAGGACGGCGACACGTGGACGCAGGTGGATCAGACGGAGGTATGGGAGCCAGGGTGGCTTGCCGAGTTTCGCCTGGAGGATTGGGATTCGTCGCGGGACCACGAGTACCGGGTGGTCCACGGCGACAGCGCCTTCTATACCGGTCTGATACGGAGAGATCCGGTGAACAAAGAAGAGATCGTAGTCGCCGCCTTCACGGGGAACTCGAACGCCGACCGGGGTCCCCGAACGGACGTCATCGAGAATATCGAGACGCAGGATCCGGACCTGCTCTTCTTCTCTGGGGACCAGGTGTATGACCATCAGGACCACTTCGCGAACTGGCTCCTTTTCGGACGTCAGTTCGGCGCCATTACGCGGAATAGGCCTGCAGTAGTCATTCCGGATGATCACGATGTCGGTGTCCGGAACCTGTGGGGGGCGGGAGGCAGCATGGGCCCGGGCGGCTACAGGGACCCGAACTACGTCAGAATGGTGGAAAAGGCTCAGACCAGCCATCTGCCCGACCCTTACGATCCTACACCCATCGAGCGCGGTATCGGCGTCTACTACACCTCGTTGACCTGGGGCAGAATCGGTTTCGCCATCGTGGAGGACCGCAAGTTCAAGTGGCAGCTCGATGCCTTGAATCGACGGGAGCTAGAGCAACAGGGTGTGGTATTCGCTCGCGACGACCATATCATCGAGTTGCCCGACCCTCAGCTGGTCAGGTTTCCCGAGGCAGAGTTGATCGGAGAGCGGCAGCTAACGTTTCTTCGCGAGTGGTCCTCCGATTGGACGGGGCAGGACATGAAGGCGGTCCTTTCGCAGGCGCCTTTCGCCGGGGTGGCTCACGTGCACGGCCCGTTGAGGCAGCGCCTTCAAGCGGACCTCGATTCGAACGGCTGGCCCCCGAGCGGGCGTGACAGAGCGCTGAGAGAGATGCGCAAGGGTTTCGCGCTGCACATCAACGGCGACCGACATCTGGGGACAGTCCTCCGCCACGGGATTGACGAGTGGAGCGACTCGAACTTCTCTTATTCCGTGCCGTCCATCGTGAACTACTACCGGCGCTGGTGGCTCCCACTGGAGCCCGAACGGGAGGTCGTCGAAGGCACGCTGGAGCATACCGGGCGCTATCTGGATGGCTTCGGCAACAAGATCACGATGATTGCGTATGCGAACCCGGATCCAAGTCGGCGCAGGTATGACAAATGGCGTGCTCAGGCTGCCGGCTACGGGATCGTTCGTTTCAATAAGAGGACGCGGAAGATAACGCTGGAGTGCTGGCCACGCGGCTGTGACGTCACCGATCCCGAATGCGAGCAGTATCCAGGCTGGCCGGTCACGATCGATCAGGAGGATAACTACGCGCGCGAGCCCTATGCCTACCTGCCGAAAGTGGAGATCAGGGGCGAGGAAGATTCGGTGGTGCAGGTTATCGAGGAAGACTCCGGTGAGGTCGTCTACACGCTACGCATCAACGGCGGTTCGTATCAGCCCAAAGTATTCGAAGAGGGGCAGTACACGATACGTGTGAGCGGGGAAGAGGCTTCGGAGGTCATCGGAGGCGTCGAACCTCTGAGGCCGGGAGAATCAGCAACGATCGGGGTCAGCCTTGAGTAGCTCAGGATCGCGGCACTTCACCCGGCCCAGGAAGCGCTCCACTCAGGGGACGGAGGCGACATGAATGTGCAAAGCCGTACCAGGCGACGGGGCATCGTCTGGCTGAGCGTGCTGTTGCTCTTCGTGGCTCTGCTGGTGCTCGCGAATGAGATGACGGACGGCGAGAGATTCTACGGCGTGGCTCCCATAGTGGTGATCGCGCTGGCGGTGGTCGGGCTGCTGCAGGTCTATAGAGCAACATCCGCCTGTCGGGGCTGGGCTCTCGGCGCGCGGCAAGTGCGCGCGCTGACGCTGGGCACAGCACTGTACGCGGCCGTGGCTTACGTCTTCAACAGCGTGCTGGATCTCTCGGTGGGGCCGGTGGCCGTGCAACCTCAGGTGTGCATCCCCATCTTGTTCGGATATGCCTTCGGACCGGTGGCCGGTTTCTTCACCGGCGCGGTGGGGAGTCTGCTCGGCGACTTCGTCGCTGGTTTCGGTGTCTTCCCAGCCTGGCACATCGGGGCAGGGCTGACGGGACTCACTCCAGCCCTGGTAGCGAACTACAGCAACAGGGGACGCGATCCGTCATTCGCCTCGAGTCTGGTGATCGTCGCAATCGCCATCACGGCGAGCATCGTGTTCCTGCACCCGCGAGCACCGGAACCGTGGACGGGGGAAGTGCGTAACTTCTCCTTCTGGGGTTGGGCCCTGGTGGTCGGCGGCCTGGTGATGGTAGCCAACAGCTTCCTGCTTGAAGACGTCAGCATCATCCTGGCGGCGGCGAACCTGTGGGGCACGCTGGGGATTCTCGGAGGGAACGCGTTCGCAGCGCTCGCGCACATCTGGATCAACAGGTACAGCCTGGCCACGGCTCTGATCGGCGAGTTTGCCCCCTCCGCCGCCACGGCCATCCTTAATCTGGTCGTCTTCACGCCGATTGTGCTGGCTGGCTATCGGGCAAGCCGGAGACGTGGGAGCGCACGGCCGCCGACATGAGACCGCCCGTCGCGGGCTCCGTCGCGGGCTGATGGGTCGGCTGGAGTGAACGGGCTGCGAAGGTCGTGACCGATGAGGCGATCGGTATTGTGCTCTCGGGCCCCCCGATATACAATTCAGGCCGTAGGAGGCCGCGGACAGACAATGCTCAGTCAAGGACGTTGATTGGGCATGACACCTGAGGGTTTCGCCCGAGGCCTGTCAGCTAGCAAGGAGGTGATCCCTACCACAACAGACAACAGAACAGCGAATGCAGGCATGGCTTGAAGCACTACCAGTAAAGGAGATAAACGGGATGATCCGAGATGTTGCCATCGTCGGCGCAGGCTGGAGTGGCTTCCGCTCCATCACGCCTGATCTCTCGTATAAAGAGCTGATGTACGACGCTGCGGTCCAAGCCTACGAGGACGCAGGCATCGACCCCCGCCGCGACGTCGATAGCTTTGTCACCATGGGCGAGGACTACAACGAGGGAACCAGCATCTTCGATGAGTACGTGCCCGACCAGCTTGGAGCCCTCCACCGCCCCGTGCACACCATTGCGGGGGAGGGAATCCACGGGCTGGCCGCCGCCGTGATGCAGATCCTGACGGGCCGGTTCGACGTGGTCGTCGTGGAGGGACACAGCAAGGCATCCAACATCCTCACCCTGCCGTACATCCTGGCCTTCGCCATGGACCCCGTGTTCAACCGCCCGCTGGGGGCCCACCCTTACTTCATAGCCGGGATGGAGATGCTGCGCTACCTCGCCGAGACGGCCACGACGCACGAAGCGTGCGCGGCCGTCGTGACCAAGAACCGCAACAACGCACTCCTCAACCCCGTTGCTGGCTTCGGGGCGGCGGTCTCGGTGGACGACGTGCTGACGTCTGAACCGGTCGCCGAACCGCTGACTCGTCTGGAATGCGCGGGCCACAGCGACGGGTCGATCGTCTTCGTCGTCGCCTCTGCCGAGACAGCCCGGGCGCTCACCGACGACCCGATCTGGGTCCGCGGCGTCGGCTGGGCAAACGATACGTTCTGGCTCGAGAGCCGCCCGTGGGGCGACGCGCGCTACGCGCGCGCAGCCGGTGAGATGGCGTTCCGCACCGCCGGTATCAAGAGCCCGCAGAAAGAGATCGATTTTGCCGAGATCGACGATACCTTCGCGTACAAAGAGCTCCAGCACCTGGAGGCCTTGGGGCTGTGTCCGCCTGGTGCCGCGGGCGAGTGGACTCTCGAGGGAAGGACGGAGCTCACCGGCGAGCTCCCGGTCAATTCTTCAGGGGGTGCATTGGGCGAAGGGCACCTGCTTGACGCTACCGGTCTTGCACGCGTGCTCGAGGTGGTCCTCCAACTACGCGGCGAGGCTGCACAGAGACAGATCGACGACGCCGAGGTTGGAGTGGCCTTCGGTTGGCGCGGCGTGCCCACCACTGGTGGTGCGGCAGTCGTCCTCAGCAATTAGGAGGCGTACGATGAATGGAAATCGGGTTGCCGTCGTTGGCGCGGGGATGACCAAGTTCGTCCGCCGCGCACAGGAGACGGCCAAGGAACTCTCGTGGGAGGCTGCGCATCTGGCGCTGGAATCCTGCGAGATGACCATCGACGACATCGATGCCGTGGTCATCGGCACGGCACCGGATGCCTTTGACGGCGTGCATATGAAGAGTGAGTACCTCTCGGATGGATGCGGAGCCTGGGGGAAGCCAGTGATCCGCGGGTATGTGGGTGGAGGGACTGGCGTCTTCGCCGCACTTCAGGGTTGGTACCACGTGGCGAGCGGCCTTTTCGACACGGTGTTAGTCGTGTGCGAGGAGAAGATGTCCTCCTGCCAGCCGCATCCTCAGGCCGCATTCCTGACCATCTTCGACCATACCACAGAGCGCCCGCTGAAGCCGAATCTGCTCTGGATCTTCGCCCTGGAGATGAACGCGTACATGAACCGGTACGGCCTGAGCAAGCGGGACATCGCCACCGTATCGGTCAAGAACAAACGGAATGCAGCTGACCATCCCGCGGCCCTGCTGGGCGATCCAGACATCACGGTGGACGACGTCCTAGACTCTCCGGTCCTGGCCTGGCCCGTCCAGCGACTGGACGTCAGCCCGGTGACAGACGGTGCGGTCGCATTGGTGATGAGCGCAAATCACGTCGCGCGCCGCGTGACCGACAAGCCAGTCTGGGTGGAAGGCGTGGGCTGGAATCTCGACACCGCCTACTGGACGAACCGCGACCTCTCGTACCCCGTATACGTCGAGGAGGCGGCACGGATGGCCTACGAGATGGCGGGCATCACAGAGCCGCGGAAGCAGATTCATATCGCTGAACCGTACGACCCCTTCGACTATAAGGAACTACATCATCTGGAGGGGTTGCTGCTCTTCGACCGAGGCGAGGCACCGAAAGCTGCTGCCGACGGCGTCACCCAGCGCAATGGTGACCTGCCGGTCTGTCCCTCGGGCGGGCTGCTTGGCGTTGGAAACCCGATTGCCGCGGCCGGTCTGATGAAGGTCGCCGAGATCTTCTGGCAGCTGCGAGACGAGGCGGGAGCGCGCCAGGTCCCCGGGAGTCCCAAGCGTGGGCTGGCGCAAGCGTGGGGAGACCTGATGCAGGTCGGGACTGTGATCGTGATGGGGGTTTAGGGGGATGGAGTCGGAGGCTCTCTCTATCGTGAGAGAGCGACTGCCGATTCCCCAGCCTATACTGTGAGGAGAGACGACATGGAAGAGTTTGTTTATGATAGCGTTTACCTTCGCCGCGATGATTTCGAGGAAGGCCGCGTCCTCTTTGAGACCTGGGACCCAAACGCGCAGTACGCGTGGGACGCCGGCGTCGCCGTCGGCCGATACCTTCAGGAGCTTAAAGCGGGCCGGCTGATTGGACGGAGCTGCCCTAAATGCAACCGAGTGCTGATCCCCCCGCGGATGTTCTGTGAGTCCTGCTTCTGTCCTACCGACGCGTGGGTTCCTCTGCAGGATACCGGCACGGTGCTGACGTTCTCGAGGTGTTACTTCACGTGGAACATGATCCAGCTGGACGACCCGCAGTTGCCAGCGGTGATCGAGATCGACGGCGCGTCACCGGGAATGGGCATCATGCACATGCTCGGGGAGGTCGACCCGGATGCCGTCAAGATTGGAATGCGCGTCCAGGCAGTCTGGAAGCCCCCGCAGGAGCGCAGCGGCTCGGTAACCGACATCGCCTACTTCAGGCCGCTGAAGGTATTGGAGGAGTAGAGGAGGGCAGAAATGAGCTTGCTGCATCGGATTCAGCACGCGGACGACGCACTGAGCTGGCACGGGGATATGCCAACGAAGGGGCGGTATACGGCCGGGGTCGCCGGGGAGAGGTTCTTCCGCGCGATCAAGGAGGACGCCCAGCTCCTGGCCACCATCTGCCTCGACTGCGACATCACATACATGCCTCCGCGCCTGTACTGCGAGCAATGCTTCGCCGAACTGGACGAGTGGGTGGAGGTCGATCCCCGGGGGCACGTCCACACGTTTACCGTGGTTCACCAGGACCTGGACGAGGAGCCGCTTCCGGAGCCGCAGATCATCGCCTTCGTCACACTGGATGACACGGACGGCGGCCTGGTGCACTACCTCGATGAGGTCGATGCGGAAGATATCTACCTGGGGATGCCGGTCGAAGCTGTATTCAAGAGCAAGGACGAGCGCAACGGGAGTATCACCGACATCGAGTACTTCCGCCCGCTCTAGCACAGCGGCAATGGGGGCAGATCGGCGGAGGCGGGTAGACGGCGTGCGCCCATCCGCCCCCTCGATCCTATGAAGACCCTGCACCGTCAGTTAGTTGCCGGCATCAGCGGCGCCTTGACCCGTTTCCAGGCCTCGGAGACCCTGGTGATGATGACGATGGCCGTCTTGGTGGGCACAGGAGGAGGCTTTGGCGCCGTGGCCTTCCGCCGGCTCATCGAGATCGTCCACACCCTCTTCTTCGGCACGCTAGGGGATTGGCTCAGTTTTCTCGGGCGTCTCTATCTCGTGATCGTACCTGCTGTGGGCGGCCTCGTCGTCGGTCTGCTGACCCACTTCGTGAGTCCGGAGTCGCGGGGACCGGGGGTGGCGAGAGTTATGGAGGCCATTGCCGTGGAGCGGGGGCGCATCTGCCCTGTCGTCATCGCGGCGAAGCCGATCGCAACGTCGATCACCATCGGCAGCGGTGGGTCGGGCGGACGCGAAGGACCCATCATCCAGATGGGCTCCGCGATTGGATCCGCGTTGAGTCAGCTGGCGAAGCTGTCCGACGAACGAACGAAGAACCTGGTGGCCGCCGGGGCCGCGGCCGGCATCGCGGCCACGTTCAACGCACCACTGGCGGGCGTGATGTTCGCGCTCGAAGTCCTTCTCGCCAAGTTCGGACTGATGGAGTTCACGAGCATGGTCGTTGCCGCTGTCATTGCCAGTGTCATCGGCCACGCGTACCACGGCGATACGTCGGCGTTCTCCGTGGCGCCTTCTGTGCCGCCGGCGGCCTGGGAGCTGCCGGTCTACGCCGCACTTGGCATCGTCGCCGCTTTCGTCGGTGTTGGCTTCATCCGCGCGCGGTATTGGGTCGACGATGTGTTTCATGGGTGGTCGTTCCCGGCGTATCTGAGACCCGCCGCCGGGGGCGTGGTGGTGGGCGTCATCGGGCTCTGGTTTCCAGAGATCCTCGGCCTTGGCTATGACTCGATCGAGGGCGTGCTGTTCAACCGTCTGACATTGACGTCCCTCGTGGCGCTGGCCGTACTCAAGGTCATCGCGACATCGGTCACCGTCGGCTCGGGCGGGTCCGGCGGGATCTTCGCTCCCTGCCTTTTCACAGGAGCGATGGTAGGAGGTGTTTTCGGACAACTGGTCGCTCGAGCGACGCCGGGGGGAACGGTCTCCTCAGCCTACGCTTTGGTGGGCATGTCTGCCGTCTTCGGCGCGGCGAGCCGGGCTCCGATCACGGCGATCCTGACGCTCTTCGAAATGACGCGGGATTACAGCGCAATGCTACCGCTGATGCTCTCCACGGTCATCAGCGCCATCGTCGCCCGTCACTTGTTCCATGAAAGTATTTACACGGTCAAGCTGAGTCAGCGCGGGATCGACGTCCACGCTGACAGAAATCTCAACCTGATGAGCGCCATCCTGGTCAAAGAGGCGATGACTCCCATTGAGGAGATGACGACCGTCAGCCCGGACACCCCGGTGACCGACCTGGTGCGCATCTTCGACGAGACGCACTACCATGGGTTGGCGGTTGTCGAGCCACATGACCAGCTCTGGGGCGTGGTGACACTGATCGACCTGGAGCGGGCGCAGGCACGGCAGCAAATGAGCGGAGAGGTCCGCGACATCTGTAGTAGAGCCGGACCTAACGTGCACAGTGTGTTTCCCGACGAGACATTGGAGGATGCATTGCGCACATTCGGCGCTCTC
>CAYMHT010000001.1:0-101068 GCA_964390305.1 uncultured Anaerolineales bacterium | reverse complement strand
GGCGTTCGAGGTGAATTGTACCCGGTTATGGAGTGAGATGCAATCGCACGTTCGGCCCAACTTGAAGATTCGCCCCCTATAGGATACACTATGCCCTATGCACGATCACACGATGATAGTCGAAAGCAGTCAGGGCGCTGGCGGAGGGATCCACCGGGCTCAACAAGTCGCGGAGGCGGTTGGTAAAGATGACTGAGAACCACTGCCCTGCAGCAAGTCCTGGAACAGGCAACCCGCGACAGCTGGAGGAGCGCGTTTGAGTGGGGCAGAGGTTCTGGGTGAGGCGTAGGAAGGGACCGAGCGACGATGCAAGGCGAGGGAGAATGATCCAGTGAAATCTAGGAAGCTGCTCATGATACCGGGTCCCATCGAGTTCACCCCGGAGGTCCTTCGGGCGATGGGAATGGCTACGACGAGCCACGTGGCTCCCGAATTCATCGAGGTGTTCGCCACCGTACTGGAGCGGCTGCGAGACGTCTCTCTGGCTCCCAGCGGGCAGCCATTCGTCGTCGCCGGCTCTGGCACCCTGGCAATGGACATGGCCGCGGCCAACCTCACCGAACCCGGCCACAGGGCGCTGGTCGTGAATACCGGTGTATTCGGAGACCGTTTCGGAGAGATACTGGAGCGCTATGGTGCCGAGGTAACCCATGTCCGTGCCGCCGTCGTGGGCGAGGTTCCAGCGATAGATGAAGTCGAGGCAGAGCTGAAGACAGGCGACTATCAGATGATGACGATTACCCACGTCGACACCTCGACGGCCGTCGTGGCGGACGTAGAGGCGCTGGCCGCGCTTGGCCGGCAGTATGGCGCGCTGATCTTGGTCGACGGGGTCTGCTCGGTCGCCGCTGAGGAACTACGTCAGGATGAGTGGGGGATTGATCTGGTCCTGACCGCCTCACAGAAGGCTATCGGCATTCCGCCAGGATTGGCTCTGGTGATGGTCGGGCCGCGCGCTATGGAGGCATTCCGCAGGCGTAAAGCACCGGTGCTCAACTACTACGCGGACTGGGGGAAATGGCTGCCGGTTATGGAGGCGTACGAAGCCCGCAAGCCCAGCTACTTCGGCACACCGCCAGTGAATCTGATCTGGGGGCTGAGCATCAGCCTGGCGCAGATCCTGGACGAGGGGCTGGACACCCGCCTCGAGCGTCATCGAAAGATCAGCAAGGCGATCAAGGCGGCGGTCGCGGCGCTGGGGATGACAGAGGTGCCCGTAAGTCGTGGGAAGGCTGCCCACACGCTGACTGCACCTTACTTCCCCGACGGCGTCGATGGCTCGATGTTGGGCCACGTCAGTGACGCGGGCGTCATCCTGGCCGGAGGCCTTCATCCAGAGATCAAGGAGCGCTACTTCCGTATCGGGCATATGGGGGTCGTGAACGGCTCGGATGTGCGGGCGACAGTCGGTGCTCTTGAGCAGGGGCTGGCTGAGGTGGGGTACAGGTTCGAGCACGGTGCGGGTCTGGCGGCAGCGCAGGAGGTGCTCGCAGATTCGGACGGCACATCGTCCCGGAGAGCGTTCTGAGCACTCGGTCCGCACGCGTGCCTCCATCTTCCCTGGAGTAAGGTGGATTCGTGTGGAGAGGAGCTCTGCCCCCTGATCGATTGGGGTGCGGCTTATCCGGGTCCCAGATTGGAGTTGGTAAGAGGGGCGACGTGGCGTTCAATTTTCGAGGCTTTGCCCGGTTCACCTACAAGGCGCTGTTCCAGAGCAGGGGGACCGATTACCGGTTGACCCCGAAACGCATCAGCCGGCTCGTGGTCTTCTATGTTCTGTTCTTCCTGATAGAGTTGGTGACGTGGACCGGGTTCTGGCTGGATGATGTTCTCGCGAGAGGGTACCGGCAAGTAACGGTCAAGCAACCCGTGTTCATCGTAGGGAACCCCCGCAGCGGCACAACCTTCCTCTTTCGGCTGCTGGCGAAGGACGAGAGGACTTTCACGCACCTGAAGATGTGGGAGATTCTCTTGGCGGCGTCGGTCACGCAGCGGGAGGTCTTCCGCTGGCTTGGGACCTTGGACCGCGCCTTGGGCGGCCCCTTGGACAAGCTGGCGCTGACGTTGATGAGAAGGTACGAAGAGAATGACGTCGTCCACAGGGTGCGGCTCGGGGCCCCCGAAGAAGACCAGTATCTTCTGTTCCATATCTGGTCAACCCTCGCCGTCTCGCTGTTCGCTGCCATTCTGGACGAGGCCCCGCTTTACACATATTTCGACTCGGCGATGCCAGCGGCCGAGAAACAGCGTATCATGAGTTTCTACGAGCGGTGCCTTCAGCGCCATCTGTATGCGCGCACAGATCGAGAAGGATCGCGGCACTACCTGGGGAAGAACCCCTCAGCCAGTCCGAAAGTGGATGCGTTGTACAAGCGCTTTCCGGATGCCAAGATCATCTATCTGGCGCGCAACCCGCTCGATACGATTCCCTCGTACATCAGCCTGCTGGACTATGAGTGGCGCCTCTTCGGTGATCCCCTGCAGCCTTTCGGAGGCCGCGATTACGTGCTGGAAATGGCCAAACACTGGTACACCTATCCACCGGAGCGTCTTGAACAGGCACCCCGCGACCAGTACATCATGGTACGGTTCAATGATCTGGTCAGCGATGCTGAGCGAACCGTCCGGGAGATCTACGACCGTTTCGGCCTGGACGTCGCTCCGGAGTTCGCTCGACAACTGCGGGAAGAGGCCCGTCGGGCGAGGAATCACGAGAGCGAGCATGAGTATTCTCTCGAAGAGATGGGATTGAATCGTGAATGGATTGTGGCCGAGTACGCAGATGTCTTTGAGCGCTTCGAGTTCGATCCCAGGGAGCCAGCTGACGAAGACAGATGAGTCTGGGACCAGAGGTCTTGGGTCGAAGTCTAAGAGCCCGAGGCAGACTCGCGTAAAGACTGAAGGAGGATGACAGGAGAGATGGTCTTCAACTTCCGCGGGGTGGCGAGGTTCACCTACAAGTCGCTGTTCAAGAGCACGGGCACGAACTACCGCCTCACGCCCAAGCGAGTTGGCCTGCTGTTGATCGCGTACCCTATGTACTTCCTTCTTGAACTGACGACGTGGCTGGGGTTTCTGTTGGATGAGCTTCTCTTCCCGGGATATCGAGACGTAGAGATCGAGGAGCCGGTCTACATCGTGGGTAATCCGCGCAGTGGAACTACGTTTCTCCAGCGCCTTCTGGCCCGGGACGAAAGCACCTTCAACTCGATGCGTACCTGGGAGATGGTTCTTGCCCCTTCGATCACCATGCGAAAGATATTCTGGTGGTTGTCTCGCCTGGATCGCCGCTTGGGCAGTCCTCTGCATCGGCTGTTGGGGATGCTGGAGGAAACTTGGCAAGAGGACAACGTCGTACACAGGATTGCGCTTCGAGCGCCGGAGGAAGACGAATACCTTCTCATTCACATCTTCTCCACTCTGAAGATATGGCTGTATGCTGCAATGGTGGATGAGGCACTCCCTTACACGTACTTCGACAGCCAGATGCCGGAAGAGGAGAAGGAACGGATCATGACTTTCTACAAGGCGTGCGTCCAGCGTCACGTCTATGCCCACGGTGACCGCGACAAACACTATCTGGCCAAGAATCCTCATTTCTCACCGATGGTCGGTAGTCTCTATCGCTACTTCCCTGATGCAAAGGTCATTTACCTGGTGCGAAACCCGCTGGACGTGATCCCCTCCTACATCAGCCTGAAGGAGGACGAGTGGCAGCTGCTAGGTAGTCCGGTGGCGGAGTACGCGAGCCGCGACTACGTCCTGGATATGGCCGAGCACTGGTACGGGTACCCGCTGGAGCGCCTGGAGCGGGCTCCACAGGATAGCCACATCGTGGTAAACTTCAATGACCTAGTCAATAATGCCAGGCAGACGGTGAGGGGAATCTACGATCGCTTTGGGCTTGAGCTCAGCCCGGCATTTGACGACATCCTGCGGCAGGCAGCGAGGAGAGCACGCAGTCACGAAAGTGAGCACGAGTACACGCTCCAGGAGATGGGGTTGACGCGAGAGCAGATCGTGGCCCGGTACAGAGACGTGTTTGAGCGATTCAACTTCGACACCAGAGATGGGCAATAGATCGAGTACGTGGAGGCGGGTCTTGATCAAGGCCCTCTCAGCTTCGCCTGTGCGTAGACGGACCGAGAGGAGACCATGAAGGTTGCTTTCATCTCGCTGTTCCGTCGGGGCCATGGAGGCGGAGAGGGACGGGTGGCGCACGAGCTGGCGAGTCACTTCTCAAGACGTCACGACGTGGTCATGGTGTGCCCTGCTGAGAGGACCGAGCTATTTGAGGATGCAGACGCGGGCTTGCAGGTCTTTGGTGTCCGAAGCGCGGGTGACGGCGAGTTTCGCATGCCGGCCCTTTCAGCAAGGACAGTGCGGGCGATGTTCGATTTCCTTGATGGGTTCAACCCGGACGTCGTCCACGCTCACGAGCCAGCACTGATCGGTCTGATCGGTCAGATATGGGCCAAGATGCACATGGTGCCGTTCGTCCATACCAGTCACGTGCTCCCCGCGAAAGTGCTGGACTTCGGCGCCACAGATGCCCTCGACATGAAGGTGCTGCAAGGCACACTCAGCGAGTCGATTTCGCGCCGCATCTTGATGGACTTCTACGAGAACTGCGACGCCATTGTCGCCCTCAACAAGCCTGCGCGGGAAGCACTGCGCCAGTTCGGATATGACGGCAGGCTGTTCGTCATCCCCAATGGACGCGATCTGGAACGGTACTGGGCCTGCGCGACCGCCGACATGGAAGCGAGAGAGAGGACCCTCTCGTTCATCGGCTACATCAGCGAGCGGAAGAATCAGATCTACTTGATCGATGCACAAACGCATCTGCCTGAGTGGTACACGCTGTACCTGGTCGGTGCGGCGTTGAAGGCGGACTATGGTAGGCAGTTGAAGCAGTACTGCGAGGCTCACGGGATAGGCAATGTGGTGTTCACAGGCCAGGTGCCGCACGAGGAGATTCCTACCACTCTCGAGAAGACGCACGTCTTTGTATCGGCGTCGAAAATGGAAGTGCAGAGCCTGGTCGTGATCGAGGCCCTGGCGTCGGGAACACCCGTGGTCGGTCTTTCCAACGAGACCACGGATGAACTGGTGGACGACCAGGTCGGTTGCCGACTTCCGAAGGACACCAGCCCAGAAGAGTTCGCAGCGCGCGTGGAGAGCATCTGCAGCCTACCGCAGGCAGAGTACGACAGACTGTGTGAGAGTGCCAGGCGGCGCGTCGACCACTTGGACTGGTCCAACGTCGTCAACCAGACCGCCGCGGCCTACCGGGAGCTGATGGAGGAGAAGGCATCGATCACGAGACAGGAGGGTGCCGTCCTGGCCGACCTCGTTTCGTTCTTGCCCCCCGGCGAGGTCAAGGAGGTCCTACGGGATCAGATAGAGGCTGCTCAGAGCGAGCCCGGGACCGTGAACGAGTTCCTCAGAGGACTGTCGCTGGGAAAGAAGTGGCGGGCGCTAAAGCGCGTCCCTGGATCGACCTGGCTGCTTGCGGGGGCAACTGTCGTCGTCTCCTTGGTGGGTTATCTGTTTATGAAACGACGAGGAGGGGAGCAGCAATAAGCGATCGATGTTCCAAGAGATCGGTGATCTGTCCAGCCGCCAGCAGAGTCTCGTCGAGCGTCCGATTGCCAGCAGAATCTTCCTCGAAGGGCCAGCTGGCACAGGTAAGACGACCACAGGCGTGGCGCGCCTGCGGTATTACCTTGATGGGGGTGTCCCAGGCCACTCCATTCTGGTCCTGACACCGCAGCGGACACTAAGCACTCCGTACTACGAAGCGGTACACAACCCAGGGATCGCCGCGGGTGGGGAGATCACCCTGGTCACCATTGGTGGGTTGGCCCAGCGGATGGTCGACCTCTTCTGGCCGTTGGTGGCTGACGACGCGGGGTTTGAGCACCCGGAACAACCCCCAACGTTCCTCACGCTGGAAACCGCGCAATATCACATGGCGCGGCTCGTCCAGCCGCTGCTCGACGAAGGGTACTTCGAGAGCATCACGATTGACCGGAATCGCCTCTACAGCCAAATCATCGACAACCTCAATAAGGCTGCCGTAGTCGGTTTCCCGTATACCGAAATCGGGCAGCGGCTCAAGTCTGCCTGGGGCGGCGAGCAGAGCCGCGAGCGCATCTATGAGCAAGCGCAAGTCTGCGCAAGCCGATTCCGCCGCTACTGTCTGACGCATAACCTGCTTGACTTCTCACTCCAGGTGGAGGTCTTCCTTGAGCATCTGTGGACGCGTCCCATCTGCCGCGACTACTTGACCGATCGTTATCGCCACCTCGTCGTCGACAACGTGGAAGAGGAGGTGCCTGTAGGCCACGACGTGCTACGTCAGTGGATCCCTTCCGCGCAGTCAGCCTTCTTGATCTACGACAATGAGGCAGGCTACCGTCGCTTCTTGGGAGCCGACCCAGAAGGTGCTTACACGCTCCGCGAGCTGTGTGACGAGCACGTCACGTTCCAGGAATCGTTCGTTATGGTTCCAGAACTGGAGGCGGTGGGTCGCGAATTGGCGAGGAGCATGGACAGGCTGCCGTCATCGTCGCAACCATCCGGCCTGCGGGAGGCACTGAGCTACGAATACCATCGCTACCATCCACAGATGGTGGACTGGGTCGCCGATCAGATCGATGCCTTAGTGCACGGACGGGGAGTTCCACCCGATGAGATTGTTGTGCTGGCTCCGTTCCTGAGCGACGCACTGCGTTTCTCGCTGAGGAATCGCTTGGCGGAGCGTGAAATCCGCACCCGTTCGCATCGACCATCGCGCGCCCTGCGGGAAGAGCCGGCCACGCGCTGCCTGCTGACACTCGCTGCTATCGCCCATCCTGAATGGGAGATGACGCCGACCCGGTTTGACGTGGCCTACGCCTTCATGCAGGCCATCAGTGGGATGGACTTGGTGCGTGCGCACTTGTTGGCCGAGATTGTCTATCGCGTCGATGACAGCGTACCCAGGCTTGGCCGCTTCGACCGGATTCGGTCCGAGATGCAGCAGCGACTTACGTTCGTCTTGGGTGAGCGGTACGAAGGATTGCGGGCCTGGATTGACGAGTACGCCAGTTCGACGAGTGAGGCATCTGCAAGGGCCCTTCCTTCGGACTCGGGAGAGGGGGCGCATCGGAGACGATCGAGTCAAACGGAACGAAGCGCTGAGCCCGCACGCCAGCCATTCGATCACTTCCTGAGTCGGCTTTTCGGCGAGCTGTTGTCGCAGCCAGGGTACGGCTTCCATCGCGACTACGATTCTGCCGAGGTGGCTGCCAATCTGGTCGAGTCCGTGCGCAAGTTTCGCTGGGCCACAGAGGACACCCGCACCACAGGGGGGAAGGGAGTCCCTCTGGGAAAGGAATATATCCGGATGGTAGATGATGGCGTGATCGCAGCCCAGTACGTTCGGAGCTGGCGATCTGAGCCCGAGAACGCGGTGCTGCTGGCTCCGGCGTACACCTTCATCATTCGAAACCGGCCCGTCGACTACCAGTTTTGGCTCAACGTCGGTGGGCGTGGATGGTGGGAGCGGCTCTATCAACCGCTGACGCAGCCGTATGTCCTCAGCCGTCATTGGCCTCGAGATGCGGTATGGACCGACGCGGACGAGGTCGCGGTGCGCGAGGAGACGCTCTATCGTCTCGTTCTGGGCCTGGTTCGGCGCTGCCGTCGCGGGGTCTACCTGGGCCTGAGCGCGACGGGCGAACAGGGATATGAACAGAAGGGTCCGTTGCTCCAGGTCATACAGCGGGTGTTGCGGCGGGCATCTGCCGAAACAGCGAGTTAGTGCGGCCGCGAATCGGATTTCAGGACCTATGCCCTTCAGAGCGCGACCCAAACAGCAGGAAGTGCTGAAGTACAGCGGTGGGAGGATGGGCGTATCGGCAGTACCGGGGAGTGGCAAGACGGTCACGCTCTCGGCCCTGGCCGCGAGGCTGGTCGCGGAAGGTTCGCTAGGGGAAGACCAGGAGGTGCTGGTGGTGACGCTGGTCAACTCCGCGGTCGATAATTTCGCCGGGCAGGTAGCCGTTTTTCTGGCGGAGCGTAGCCTGCTGCCACACCTCGGCTACCGTGTACGTACGTTGCACGGGCTGGCGCACGACATTGTCCGGGAGCGACCGGGTCTGGTCGGTCTCTCGGACGACTTCCAGATTATCGACGAGCGGGAGGCCAATCGGATCCTGCGGGGCGCCGCAGAAACCTGGGTGCGCGGCCATCCCGACTTCGTAGAGGATTTCCTCGCACTGGACCTGGACGAGCGACAAGAAGAGTGGGTGCGCCGAGATCATTGGCCGAGTCTGGTGAGCGATATCGCGTATAGCTTGATCAGACAGGCGAAGGACTGGCAACTCACGCCGGTCGAACTGCGGGACCACCTGGAAGCGTATCCCAAGGCGCTGCCCCTGGCAGAAATGGGATGGGCGATCTACGCTGACTATCAGAGGGCGCTGACCTATCGCGGCGCCGTCGACTTCGATGACTTGATCCGACTGGCCCTGCAGGCGTTGCAGCGCGACGACGGACTACTGGAGCGCTTGCGACACAGATGGTGGTATGTCTTGGAGGACGAAGCGCAGGACAGCAGCCGTCTCCAGCAGAAGATTCTGGCGCTTCTAGCGGGTCCCGAGCCGCGGACGAGCTCAGAACAAGGGGGGAATTGGGTTCGGGTTGGCGATCCCAACCAGGCCATCTACGAGACCTTCACCACTGCCAGCCCCGAGCACCTGCGCGAGTTTCTGAAGAGGCGCCACGTCCACCGGCTCGAGCTGCCAAACTCCGGTCGCTCGACTCCGAGCATCATCGAGTTGGCGAACTACTTGATTGACTGGACACGGGAGAAACACCCCGTTGAAGACGTCCGCAGTGCTCTGACGCCGCCCTACATCGAGCCGACGCCGCCCGGGGATCCGCAGCCGAACCCACCGGACGAATCCGGAGAGGTGCGCATCGTGGGAAAGAAGTTCACGCCCCAGGAAGAGATCCGCGCTGTGGCGGACTCAATAGCCCGGTGGTTGCCTGAGCACAGGGACCAAACGGTGGCCGTGCTGGTGCCGCGCAATCGGCGAGGCGTGCACGTGGTCAAGGAGCTGGAGCGGAGGCAGATCAAGCACGTGGAGCTCCTTCGCAGCACCAGGGCCACGCGGCAGACCGCGGGAGCGCTGGGCAACGTGATCAACTACCTGGCTGATCCTGTGTCTGGGGCGAAGCTGGCCCAGGTCTACCGCGTATGGCGGCGAGATGATCGTGAAGACCCAGAAGCACAGGAGCGCCTGAAGACTGTGGCTCAGACGCTGCGCAAATGCAGGGAGGTGGAGGGCTTTCTATGGCCGCGTGTTGGACGCGATTGGATGGACAAACTCGGGCTGCCCGACGAGTGGTTAGGCTTGCGTGAGCACCTAGAAGAGTTCCGTCAGTTGGTACGCCGCTGGCAGGAAGCGGCGTTGTTACCGATCGACCAACTCGTCCTCACGCTGGCCCAGGATCTATTCAGCGAGCCTTCCGACCTCGCCATAGCCCACAAGCTGGCCGTTCTGCTGGGGCGGGTGAGCGAGCGGCATCCTGAGTGGCGCCTGCCAGAGCTGACGGAGGAGCTGGCCGTGATCGCTCGGAACGAGCGTCGCTTCCTGGGTCTGAGCGACGAGGACACCCGTTTCGATCCCGAGCGGCACAGAGGCGAGATCGTGGTGGCAACTGTGCACAAGGCAAAGGGGTTGGAGTGGGACCGAGTCTATCTGGTATCGGTCAACAACTACAATTTCCCGGCCGGGCTCCCGCACGACCGCTTTGTCTCTGAGAAATGGTTCGTCAGGGACGGCCTGAATCTCGAGGCAGAGGCCCTGGCCCAGCTCAGGGCTGCCGTAAGGCGAGCAGCTGAGGTGGATCGGAGCGGCGGCTTCCCGTACGAAGAAGGGGAAGCGACACGGGAAGCCCGTCTGGATTACGCCGCTGAACGGATGCGGCTCCTGTACGTGGGGGTCACTCGTGCCAAGAGGGATTTGATTCTGACCTGGAACTCTGGGCGCCGCGGCGATCAACAGCCGGCTGTGCCGTTCGTTGCGCTGCAGACGTTCTGGGAAGAAGGTAGATAGCGCTTGTCGGAGTGGCGCATTCGCGTGACAAGCCTGTGGGTGCTCCTGTACTCCGGGTGTCGAAGGCTTCGGTGCAGCGTGTGCGATTGCGCTCCCGCCAAAGCGCTCTGCAGCAGCATGAATCGCCAAAGAGGAAGGAGGATCTGGGTAGTCTGCTGTCGGCCGGGTCCTCGCGGCGCCAGATCGATGAGAGGCCAGGTCGGCAGGTGAACACCCCGTCTATCGGTCGACCACGCGCTGGTCAACTCGCAGCCCTGGGCCTGCTGGTATTGGGAGCGTTCTTCTTACGCGCCTGGTCTCTGGACGCACAGTCCCTGTGGCGGGACGAGGTAGACGCACTCCGCTTTGCCACGGCTCCTCAGGCAGAGATACTGAGCAACTTCGCCCGCCCTGGTTGGAACGGGCCTCTCTACTACTTGCTGTTTCGCGGCTGGATCGCGCTGACCGGGAGAAGCGAGTATGCGATGCGCTTCTTCTCGCTCATCCCTGGCGTTCTCTCGATACCACTGGTCTACGTGCTCGGTCGCCGGCTCTTCAATCCCCGCGCAGGGCTGATCTCTGCCTTGCTCGTGATGAGCTCTCCCTACCTAGTCTGGTACAGCCAGGAGGTCAAGATGTACGGCCTGGTGCTGGCCTTGGCGCTGCTGGCGATTTACGGCCTGCGCCGCGCGATTGACGGAGGGGGCTGGTACTGGTGGTTGACCCATGTGGCAGCGACTACGCTGGCCTTGTACTCACACATCCTGGCGGCTTTGCTTATCCCCGTCGAGATACTCCTGTGTGTGGCATGGTGGCCACGGGCGCGGGCACGGTGGCGAGGAGCCCTGGTCAGTTTCGCCACCCTAACCCTGCCCTATCTCCCGTTAATCGCCTGGCAAGCCCCGCTGGCGCTGAGAGCCCGCGAGACAGGCTTCACCTCCTACTCGTTGGATCAGATGGTGGTGATCCTGCTCAACGGGTGGTCGACCGGCATCGCGGGCTGGGGTAACCCACGGGCAGCGGTAGTCATGTCCCTGCTGGCAGCGGGAGGTCTGTGTAGTCGACTCCTGTGCCTGGTCCCCCGCTTTGGAGGAGCAAGAGCGAGGAGAGAAGGCATACGCGACTGTCTGGCGCTGCTGATATGGCTGCTGATCCCGCTGCTGTCTGTCTGGCTCATCTCGCTCCGACAGCCCTTGTTCACCGACCGCTATCTGATCTGGTCGGTCCCAGCGTTCTACCTGCTTGTCGCGCTGTCGCTAACGGCTTCCCCGAGTTCCAAACACTGGGTCTGGTGCCTCGCCGCGGGGCTACTGACGATCGTCATCATCGTCGGCGGGGTCAATGTCTGGAAGCAAGCCACGACTCCGATCAAGTCGGATTTCCGTGCCGCGGCTGCTTACGTGGCCCTCCACGAGGAGCCTGCGGAAGGGCCTGAGCGTTCGACCACGGTAGGAAACCCGACATTCAGGTGTTATCTTCCCATCGTCACAACGGAGCAGTCAAGGTTCGAGGATCTGATCATCTTTCAGATTCCCCACGGAAGATACGCGTTTGACTACTACTTCCCGGTCGAGGCATACTCCTGGGCGGAAGGCCTCTACACGAATCATGTGGCGCCGGACGGGACGTATCAGATGAGCGAGCAGCGGGCGGCCTGGCAGATGAGAGAGATGACCAGAGGCCACGAACAGATCTGGCTGATCGCGACGGAGGTGACGATGTGGGACGAGCGGAACCTGGTACAGCGGTGGCTAGACGAGAACCTACAACGTGTGGGCGAGGCACATTTTGCCCGGGTGGACGTGTACCGGTACGTGGCCCGCGATGGGTAGGAGGTGAGGGGGCATGGAAGGCGAGGTTTTACGTTTCAACCTTTACGAAGTATAATATTCCAAGAGAGTCGTCTTGTTTGATGGAGGTTGCTCGTTGGAAGCTGATACTGGAACGGTCCAATCCATAGATATTGAGCGTGAGATGCGCAGCGCTTATCTTGATTACGCGATGAGCGTCATCGTCTCGCGTGCCTTGCCCGACGTGCGCGACGGTCTTAAGCCGGTCCAACGCCGTATTCTGTATGCGATGCACGATCTAGGATTGCGTCCCGATCGCGCTCACAAGAAATCTGCCCGTATCGTGGGTGAGGTATTGGGGAAGTATCATCCTCACGGTGATGCGGCCGTCTATAGCGCGATGGCGAGAATGGCGCAGGAGTTCAGCCTGCGCTATCCGCTGGTCGATGGACAGGGCAACTTCGGCTCAATCGATGGCGATAGTCCTGCGGCGATGCGCTACACAGAAGCTCGTCTGGATGAGATCGCCACCGAACTTCTACAGGACATCGACAAGGACACGGTTGATTGGGTCGATAACTTTGATGGATCTCTTCAGGAGCCGCAGGTGTTGTCGGCGCGCCTTCCCAATCTGTTGATTAATGGGTCGGCCGGCATCGCCGTCGGCATGGCGACTAACATACCGCCACACAACCTGACAGAAGTTTGTGATGCCCTGTGGCACGTCATTGACCACTGGCACGCACCGGACGAGGTAACACTTGACGATCTGATGACGTATGTGAAAGGCCCTGATTTCCCGACGGGAGGTGTTATCGTCGGGCGCGAGGGGATCATTCAGGCATATGCAACGGGGCGAGGCCGCATCGTCATGCGGGCAGAGGCGAAGATTGAGGAAATGGACGGCGGGCGTCACCGTATCGTGGTCACAGAGATTCCATACCAACTCAACAAGACGACATTGCTGGAACGGATCGCGAAGCTCGTCCGCTCGGACAGACTGGTGAGCATTTCTGACCTTCGCGACGAATCCGATCGGCACGGCCTCAGCGTGATCATCGAGTTGAAGCCCGGAACGCAGCCTCGGAAGGCACTGAATCGCCTGTACAAGTACACGCCCCTGCAGACGACGTTTGGCGCGCAGATGCTGGCGCTGGTGGACAATGAGCCGCAGCTGTTGAGCCTTAAACGGGCGCTTCAGCGCTACGTCGAACACCGTCGCGACGTGCTGATTCGGCGGACGCGCTACGAACTCGAGAAGGCCCAGCGCCGGGCGCACGTCTTGGAGGGCCTGCTCATAGCCCTTAAGCACCTAGACGCTGTCATCGAGACGATTCGACAGTCGCCGGACGCGAGTACCGCCCGGGAGCGGTTGATGGAGCGCTTCACTCTGACAGAGGTACAGGCGGAAGCAATCCTTGATATGCCTTTGCGACGCCTGGCCGCGCTGGAGCGACAGAAGGTCGAGGACGAATATGCCGCGTTGCGCGACCAGATCAAGCACCTGCAGGATCTGTTGGAGTCACCCCATGCAATCCTTCAGCTCATCAAGGATGAACTCATCGAACTCAAAGAGAACTATGGCGACGAGCGCCGGACGCGGATCATCAGTGGAGACGCGGAGCTTGAGGAAGAAGATCTGATCGCCGAGGAAGAGGTGTTCATCTCGATCACCGAGCGCGGGTACATCAAGCGGGTACCGATGGATGTCTACCGCACGCAGCGACGTGGAGGCCGTGGTGTGATTGGCGTGGATACACGCGAGAGGGACGAAGTGCTGCACTTCTTTCCGGCTCACACCCTGGATTCAATCCTCTTCTTCAGCGACAAAGGTAAGGTCTACCAGAAGCGCGCCTACGAAATCCCCAGTGCTGGGCGCACCGCTGAGGGAGACTTGTTGGTTGGGCTTATTAGCCTTGATGCCGACGAACAGGTCACGTCGGCAGTTGCCGTGTCGAACTTCGGCGAAGAGGGCTATTTGACGATGTTCACGCGGCGGGGGCGAGTCAAGCGCACAGCGTTGAGGGAGTTCGAAGATGTGCGTCCGAGTGGGCTCATCGCAATCCGGCTGGAGCCTGGGGATGAGTTGGGCTGGGTACGTCGGACTCGGGGGAACCAAGAACTGATCGTGGTGACCGAGCAGGGCCAGGCGCTGCGGTTCCGAGAGAAGGAGGTGCGACCCGTCGGAAGGAATGCGAGGGGGGTGTATGCCATCAAGTTGGAGCCAGGGGATCACGTGGTCAGCGCGTGCATCGTCGACCCCAAGGCTGATCTGCTGACTGTCACGACGAAGGGGTACGGGAAGCGCACGCCTCTGAGCGAGTTCCGCGTGCAAGGACGTTACACCAAGGGCGTGCTGTGTTTCAAAGGAGAGAACGCAGGCACGGTCGCTGCTGCTCGTGTGGTGCACCCCGACGAGGAGATCACATTTATCACCGCGGGCGGTATCGCGCTTCGGACTTACGCGCACGAAATCTCCCGGAGGGGACGGCCGACGAGGGGGGTCATGGTGATGGATCTCAAAGACGGCGATGAGATAGCCTCCGTGGCCGTGCTCAGCGACGAGGCGGCGGAAGGTAGAGAATGAGAGCGTGACTGGATTTCGTGGGTAGACTGCAGGAGACAGAGGGCCTCTTGGAAGGGTGGCAAGACGGGCAGATGCAGGCTTTGATGCCACAGCCCGATCCCCGGACTCTGGCGGAGACGCTGGTTGCCTTCGCAAACTCCGACGGCGGCACTGTCCTGATCGGCGTTGATGAGGAAGGCGGAGTCAGCGGGGAGATCTTCGCCGACGAGGTTGAGATGGCGCTACAAGCGGCTGTGGAGATGTGCCGTCCCCCGGTGGAGGCTCGTTGGCATGAGGCTACGGTTGAGGATGGTCTGGTCTTCTCGATCGTGGTCAGTCGCAGCCCCGAGCTCCACAGCCTGGGCGACGGGCGGGTGCTGGTTCGCACGGGATCAGAGAACCGCCCGCTGAGTGGGGATGAGATTCGCCAATTGGCCGCGACTAAGTCGACGGGAGACTACGAGGCCGAAGTGGCGCCTGGTGCGCGGCGTGACGATTTTGACGACCAGGTGATCGGGGAATTCATAGACAGGTGGGAACAGCGCCAGCGCCGAGAGTGGACTCGCTCCGCAGATGATCTACTGGTGGAGATAGGTGCCCTGACCGACGAAGGGCGTCCCACTGTGGCGGGGGTTCTGCTGTTCACTTCGAGGCCTCAGGCCTTCCTGCCCCAGAGTGGGCTGACGTTCGTGAAGTTCGTCGGAAGCGAACCACGCGGCGAAGATGGGTATCCGGGTTATGGGCGGCGGGAAGAGATCGGTGGGCCGCTTGCGAGGATCATCCGGCGAGCCTGGCAAGTCGTCGGTGAAGAGATGCGGACGGGGGCAGTGGTCACCGAACTGGAGCGGAAGGAGCAGCCCGAGTATCCGGTATCTGCCGTGCGGGAGGCGTTGGTTAACGCCGTGGCGCATCGGGACTATCGTCTACGAGGACGTCGCATCGAGGTTCGCATGTTCTCGGACCGGCTGGAGATTACCAGCCCTGGGGGGCTACCCGGTTTCATCACGGTGGACAACATGGTTGACGAGCATTTCTCTCGTAATCCGCGAATCGTCTCTGGGTTATATCAATGGGGCTACATCGAGGAATTGGGGTTAGGCGTCGACCTGATGATCGACGAGATGGTACGGGCCGGTCATCCCCCGCCGAGATTCAAGGACAGCCCCTACTCCTTCAGTGTCACCCTGTACAACGCGCTTGAACGAGAGCCGCAGCCAGAGTGGGCTGGTCGGGTCAGCGAGCGACAGGCTAAAGCCCTTGCCTACGTAGAGAAGACAGGGCGTATCACCAACCGCGAATACCGCGAACTCTGCCCTGGGCTCAGCCCTGAGACGCTAAGGTTGGATCTAGCGGAATTGGTGGACAGGGGATATCTGCTCAAGGTCGGCGCCAAGAAGGGGACGTACTATATCTTAAGGTGACGGACCGGCCGGTTTATCCCAAGAATATCCCAAAAATATCCCAACTTATCCCAAACAGGCATCCCTCTGCAGCTTACTAGATTATAGAGTGACAGCGAAGCGTCTCCCCGACAATTCCAGACTGACAGCCTGGAGCGGTCAACTCGCGACCGGCAGGCGATGGCAGAGTCGAGTCAGAGCCGCAGTGGGACTAAGGCTTTTGTCCCAAGCATATCCCAAGTCCAATCTGGAATATATGTGGGAGGGTTCTCGATGAATCAAAGGAGGCTCTAGGATGGATCTGCAGCTGAGTGATGAACACCGCATGATCCGGGACATGGCCCGCGACTTCGCCAGTTCCGAGATCGCGCCTATCGCAGCCGCATATGATGAGACGGGTGAGTTTCCCCGCGAGACGATCGAGAAGATGGGAGCTCACGGCTTCATGGGCATCGCTGTGCCGGAGGAGTACGGTGGTGCTGGCATGGACACGCTTGCTTATGTCCTCGCTCTGGAAGAAATCTCCAAGGTGGATGCCTCCCACGGCGTCATCATGTCTGTGTGCAATTCTCTGGTCTGCTACGGCATCGAGCGGTACGGGACCGAGGAACAGAAGCAGAAGTACCTTCGAGCGGTCGCGAGCGGCGAGGTCGTTGGCTCCTATGCGCTGACGGAGCCTCAGTCCGGCTCTGACGCGAGTAACATCCGCGTGACGGCGGAGCTGTCTTCCGACGGTTCCCACTATGTCGTCAATGGCACCAAGTCCTGGATCAGCAGCGGGCCGGTGGCGAAGTATCTCCTCCTTTTCGCTCAGACGGATCCTGATGCCAAACCTCGCTACCGCGGTGTCAGCGCTCTTCTCATCGACACCGACGAGCCTGGTTTCTCCCGGGGTAAGACCGAGCCCAAGCTGGGAATCCGTGCCTCGGCGACTTGTGAGATTCATTTCGATGACTACAGGTGCCCGGTAGAGATGCGGCTTGGGGAAGAAGGTGAAGGGTTCAAGATTGCCATGTCGGTACTGGACGCCGGCCGTATTGGAATTGCCGCCCAGGCTCTAGGGATCGCCGAGGCTGCCTACGAAGCCTCCGTGGAGTACGCTCGCGAGCGAGAAGCGTTCGGGCAGAAGATTGGCGAGTTCCAGATGATCCAGAAGAAACTGGCCGACATGAAGACGCGCATTGAGGCGAGCCGACTGCTCATCTATCGGGCGGCGCTGGCCAAGGAGGAGGCGAAGAAGACGGGCGATCGATACTCCCTGGAGTCTGCAATGGCGAAGCTCTTCGCCTCTGACACGGCGATGTGGGTGACTACCGAGGCCGTGCAAGTTCATGCGGGAATGGGGTATAGCAAGGAACTGCCGATCGAGCGTTACTTCCGCGACGCCAAGGTCACCCAGATCTATGAGGGGACTAACGAGATTCTGCGTATGGTGATCGCAAGGCTAGAAACAGGGCTGCGCTAGAGGGTACGGAGGTCACGTGAAGGCTCTCTGCTTTTATGAACATGGGAACCTGGATGTGTTGCGGTACACGGACGTGCCAAGGCCCAAGCCCGGACGAGACGAGGTGCTGGTTCGCCTGCGGGCCACGGCTCTCAACCATCTGGACGTGTTTGTCCGTCGAGGCTGGCCAGGTCTTGACCTGGAGATGCCCCACTGGGGTGGGTCCGATGTGGCGGGGGAGATTGCCGAGCTCGGCCAGGGGGTGGTTGACTGGGAGGTGGGTCAGCGCGTCGTGGTGGACCCCGGCGTCACCACCTGTGAGGATGAGTTCACGCGCCGGGGACAGCACTCGGTGAGCCCGGGTTATGTCATCCTAGGCGAGGACGTGCGAGGCGGTCACGCGGAGTTCGTAGCCGTTCCGGCGAGGAACCTAGTGGCCATGCCGGAGGGCTGGGACTTCCCTCAAGCAGTCGCCCCCCTGCTGGTCTCTCTCACTGCGTGGCGGATGCTCATCCATCGGGCCAGACTCCGTGCGGGTGAATCGGTGCTCGTGATCGGCGCTGGCGGCGGGGTCAACTCGATGGCCATCCAGGTTGCTAAGCTGGCCGGGGCTCAGGTTTATGCGCTAACCAGCAGTGAGGAGAAGATGGAGAAGGCCCGCGAGCTAGGTGCTGATGTGGTGCTTAACTATCGCGAGGAACCCCAGTGGAGCAAGACGATCTATAAGATGACGAACCGGCGCGGTGTGGACGTGGTGGTCGACAATGTCGGGCAAGCGACGCTGGCTCAGAGCATGCGAGCAGTCGTGCGCGGCGGGCGCATCGTTATCGTCGGGAACACATCCGGTCCCCACGCTGAGATCGACATCCGCTACATCTTCGGCAAGCAGATCAGTCTCATCGGTTCTACGATGGGCAGCCACCAGGACTTCCGGGAGACGGTGGATCTGGTCTGGGATGGGAAGCTGAGGCCCGTGATAGATCGCGTGATGCCGCTCTCAGAGGGGAAGCGGGCCTTCGAGATTCTGGAATCTGGAGAGAAGTTCGGCAAGATCGTCCTCACAGCGTAAGAAGGCGCTCGGGTCGTGAGAGCTCTGAGGCAGCTCACCCTATCCCAAAAAGGCGTGATTCTGCTGAGCGCGCTTGCGCTGACGTTGGGAGTAGCGAACGTGGGGCGAGCCGTCTTCGCTCTGCGCTATCCGGTCGATCTGCCGACGAGTATCTCGCTTGACTACCTGGCGGCGATGGGTGGGTTCTGGGGAAGCGTTTTCATCGTCTGCGCCGGGGGTCTTTCTCTGTTCCGGGAATGGAGTCGACGGTGCACGCTAGCAGCGGTGACCTTGTATCAGATGAACGTGTGGGTCAACCGGGTTCTCTTCACTGCCTCGGACTACGCCGATCAGACTGTCCCTCGGGACGTGGTGCTGACGGTAGCGCTTCTCCTGCTTTTCTGGGTGCCGCTGAACCTGCCCCAGGTGCGGCAGGTATTTGAGTGATGCGAGGAACGGCGATCCGCACACTGAGTGATCTCTCCGGGCATCAATGGGGTGGCAAGTGGGCAAGTCGCGGGGTCGATGATGAATCTGTGGCAGGAACTGCCGTCAGGACCTGATTGGCCTGAGATCATCTACGTGGTTGTGGAGATTCCGGAGAAATCGCGAAACAAATACGAGTACGACGAACAGCGGGGATTCGTCAAGCTTGACCGAGTCCTGTTCTCTTCGCTCCACTACCCCGGAGACTACGGCTTCATTCCGCGCACTCTACACAGGGACGGCGACCCCCTCGACGTCCTCGTCATGAGCAACGAGCCGACCTTCTCTGGCTGCGTCATCGAGGCCCGTCCGCTTGGCGTGTTTCGTCTCGTGGACAAGGGGGAAGAGGACGACAAAATCCTGGCGGTTCCTCACACTGATCCTCTTTTCAGCGAGTACCACGATCTAGACGATGTCCCGTCGCACTTCCTGCAGGAAGTGGCGCACTTCTTTAGCGTGTACAAGGATCTGGAAAGGGCAGAGATCGAGACCAGAGGGTGGGACAGTCGCGATGCAGCGTATAGGGAGATCGAGGAAGCTGTGGCTCGGTACTGGGAGCATAGGGGGAGAGAGATTGGGGGCTAGAGGAGACCGGAGGGGAAGCTAGTGGAAGCGGGGCCCAGGGTCTGCACCTGGAGATGGATTTCATGTGGTGAGCTCAGGGGTGCCTCTCGGTCTACCGCGTTCCAGTGGCACCCGGATGCAGTTGGTCAGCAGGGGGTTGCAGAGAGAGGCGAGACGTGGTACAATTTTATGGACTGAGGCGGCGTAGCCAAGTGGCAAGGCAGGACTCTGCAAAAGTCCCATCCGCCGGTTCGAATCCGGCCGCCGCCTCTTTCTTTTTGGATTGACCGCGGGCAGCCTGAAGCTGCCCGCGTTGTATGCGGGGCGGTGGCGGAACAGGAAGACGCCGGGGACTTAAAATCCTCTGTCCGAGAGGACGTGTGGGTTCGAATCCCACCCGCCCTATTTATGCCACCTGTCGGTTAACTGAGCACGCTGGAGGTGAACTGCCGTGAAAGTCATTCTGAAACAAGACGTGCCTGATCTGGGCCAAGCTGGTGACGTTGAAGAGGTTGCGGACGGGTACGCTCGCAACTACCTGATCCCGCAGGGCATGGCCGTAAGGGCCACACCCAGTGCAATGAAGGACTTCAGGCACCGTCAGGAGGTGCAGGCACGCAAGCACGAGCGAATGAAGAAGCGATCGGAAACCCTTGCTCGGCGCTTGACCTCGCATACGCTTACCTTCGAGGTCAAGACTGGCGAGACGGGTCGGCTCTACGGTTCCATCACCAATGCGGACATCGCTGAGGCGATACAAGAAGAAGTTGGAGTGGAAATCGACAGGCGGGATATCCCTCTGTCCGAGCCAATTCGGGAGGTAGGGGAGCACTTCGTCCCCGTTCGTCTGATGGAGGACGTAGAGCCGCAGATCAGGGTTGTCGTGAAGCCGGAAGAGGGTGGGTGGCCGGCGGATGTGGAATCGGGCGAGGAAGGTGCCTCGTAGTCCTGTCGCGAACTGAGTCGCAGTAAGGATATGGCGGTAGAGAAGCTCGGCCGTTGGTTACGCGAGACTCGCAAGGCTAAGGGGTGCACGCTGGAGGACGCCGAGGCAGCCACTCGCATCCCGGCTAAGTCCCTCAGGTTGCTTGAGGAGGGCGATTTCGCTGCATTTCCGGGTGGTGATGTGCAGCTGCGGGGATTCTTGCGCATCTATGGGCGGTATCTCGACCTGTCCCCCAGGGAGGTCATGCGGCGCTACAGCGCCGAGGTGTATGACTCGGAGACCCCGCCGGTGACAGCCTTGCCAGAAGAGGCGCAGCCCGAAGCGTCCGAGCCCACCGAAGATCTGACGTCGATCCGATTTCGGCCACGTGACATTCCGGTATCCTCCACGCTCCCGCGCTGGATGAGCCTCGAGACCGTGCTGATCGTGGGCATCGTGCTGACTGTCTTGCTTGCGATCCTGGCTATCGTGAGCTATGTGTTGGGCCAGGCTGAGTATGAGCAGCGCCCCCTGTCGATGGGAACCACTGCACCCACGGAGATTGCGGTCGCGGTGACAATGACTCCATCTCCCATCGGCACGTCGCCCTCGCGCGTGACAGACACCGGTGAGAAGGTGATGGTGGAGCTCGAGGCCACGGAGCGCGTCCTGGTGGGGGTCGAGCAAGGGGTAAATTGCGAAGTTTCTACCTGATCTCGCTTGGCTGTCCCAAGAACCTGGTAGACAGCGAGGGGATTGCTACACTGCTCAAGCGCGGTGGCTATGAGCCAGCCGCCAATCCGGACGGTGCGGATGTGCTGATCGTCAACACCTGCGGATTCATTGAGTCGGCGCGACAGGAGTCACGGGCTGTCCTGGAGGACCTGGCGCGAAAGAAGGGGCCAAGACAGCAAATCGTCGCCGCTGGATGCTACTCGCAACGCTGCCCCAAAGAACTGGCCGAGGCAGTCCCGGACATAGACGGTCTCATCGGTACGCGTCGGTGGATGGACATCGTGGGTCTAGTGGAACGACTGGAGAGACGAGGCGAGCGAATGCGCTCCTCGAGGCCGCTGTGTCATATGCCGGACGTGGAAGCCGTAGGGCAGGATGCGGGTGGCGTGGTTCGGGCGGCCGTACAAGGAGGCAGCGCCTATCTGAAGCTCGCAGACGGTTGTCGCCGGACATGCGCTTTCTGCGCTATCCCCCTCATCAAAGGGCCCAGCGTGAGCCGAGCACCGGAGGCCATTCTGGCGGACGCAAGGGAGCTGGCCGAGGTTGGCATAGAAGAGATCATCCTGATCGCGCAGGATATCACCGACTACGGTCGGGATCTTGGGATGGAGGATGGGCTAGCCAGACTGCTGGAGCGGATGGTCGAGGCGGTCCCGTCGGTGCCCTGGATCCGGCTGATGTACGCCTACCCGAGTCACAGTGGCCTGACGAGCCGACTGATTGAGACGATGGCCAGTCATCGGCAGGTTCTGCCCTATCTCGACCTGCCACTCCAGCATGCCCACCCTGAGGTACTCCGCCGCATGCGCCGGCCAGCGAACATCGATTGGGTGCGCCAGACGATAGAGGAGTTGCGGGAGGCCATGCCCGAGATGGCAATCCGGACCACCTTCCTGGTAGGCTACCCAGGCGAGACTGAGGAGGAGTTTCAGACGCTTCTTCAGTTCGTGGAGGAGATCCGGTTTGACCGTGTGGGAGTCTTTACGTACTCGCACGAGCAAGGGACGCTGGCCGGCGAAATGGAAAACGACGTCCCCGCTGAGGTCAAGGAAGAGCGGCGTCAGCGGCTTATGGCGGCGCAGCAGCCCGTCTCGCTGGCGAAGAACCAGGCGTTGGTGGGGGAGATGCTGGACGTGCTGATTGAAGGCCAAGGCGAGGGTCTGAGTGTGGGGCGGTCATACCGGGACGCCCCCGAGGTCGATGGGCTCGTGTTGGTCGAGGAGGAGTTACCGGTTGGTGAGATCCTGAGCCTGCGCGTCATCGCTGCGTTGGAATACGATCTAGTTGGAGAGAGACTCTGAGGTCTTCAGAACCTCCGTATCTCTGCGGCTAGATATAGTTCAGCTCCTTCGCGGCTTGTGTCAGTTCATCACGGAACTGAGGCGCCGCGATGTTGATCAGCGCCTTTGCTCGCTCCCGGATGGTCTTGCCATAGAGGTCCGCTACGCCGTGCTCGGTCACCACGTAATGCACATGGTAGCGGGTTGTGACCACCCCAGCCCCGCGTTTGAGCATAGGCACGATCCGACTGAACTCCTCACCTTTGGCCGTGGCCGGCATAGCGATGATGGGCACGCCTCCGTCAGAACGTGACGCACCATAGATGAAGTCGAGCTGCCCCCCCACGCCGCTGTAGAGCTTTGGCCCGATGGAGTCGGCACATACCTGACCTGTCAAATCGACCTCGATGGCCGAGTTGATGGCTACCTGACGATCGTTCTGAGCGATGACGAACGGGTCGTTGACGTACTCGGTTCGGTGGAGCTCAATGAGGGGATTGTCGTGGACCCAGTCATACAGACGTTGCGTTCCGAGCATAAAGCCGGCCGTGATCTTCCCAGGGTGAAGCGTCTTGCGTGCGTTGGTCAGGACGCCCGCCTCGACGAGATCGATCACGCTATCCGAGAACAGCTCCGTGTGGACCCCCAGGTCACGCTTGTCGTGCAAAAACCTGAGTACGGCGTCTGGGATGGCGCCTATGCCCATCTGCATCGTCGCTCCGTCGGGGATCAGCTCCGCGATGTACTCGCCAATCTTCTTGTGGACCCCCGAGAGGTCACCCTCGGACATCGGCAGCTCCAGCAGGGGGTAGTCCACCGGCACGATGTAGTCCAAGCGACTGACGTGGATGAAAGAATCACCCAGACAGCGGGGCATGTTCTCATTGATCTCAGCGACGATGATGTCAGCCGCCTCGGCCGGTGACTTAGTCAGCCCGGTCTCGATTCCGTAGGAGCAGAAACCGTGTTCGTCAGGTGGGGAGAGGTGAACGAAGGCAACGTCTAGGGGAAGGATTCGCTCCTTGAACAGCAGGGTGAACTCCGAAAGGAGGACAGGGGTGAAATCGGCCCTTCCCTCTTGCACAGCTTTGCGTACGTTGGGGCCAATGAACAGGGAGTTGGCCCGGATGTGCCCCTCCATCTCCGGGGCGACATAGTCGCCCGACCCAAGGGTCAGCGCGTGGCAGATCTCGACGTTCTCCAGGTCGGGGGCACGGTCAACCAGAGCCTCCATCAGTCTCTGCGGGACGCTGCAGTTCCCGGTGAGGAAGATCCGATCGCCCGACCTGACGGACTTCGCTATGGCCTCTTCGGCAGTGGTGACGTGGCTCTCGTACGCTTCCATCCAGGTCATTGCTCACTCCCCTCGCCGGCGTAGTAGGCTCCAGCCAAACTCTCATTGACAATCTGGCCCCCCTGGGTGACAATCCCGCGGGCCAGGGCCGGCATTTCTCGTGCAGCCTGTTCCAAGCCTACCTCGGCGATGTGTCGAATGTAGGGCCAGATGGCATTGTTGAAGGCATGGGTGGCGGTGCGCGGGACCGCCCCTGGAACGTTGGGAACACAGAAGTGCACGACTTCTTCCTCGACGAAGACGGGGTCCCGCAGTGTGGTCGGTCGACTCGTCTCCACGCATCCGCCTTGATCGATGCTGAAGTCCAGGATGACGGCACCACTCTTCATCGAACGCACCATGTCCCTAGTGACGATAATCGGGGCTCGCGCTCCAGGCACAAGGATTGCGCCGACGAGCACCTCTGCAAAGCGAGCCACGCGCGCGATGTTGAATGGATAGGAGACCATCGTGGTGGCGCAACCGGCGAATTGCTCGTCCACCTCGCGGAGCTTCTCCTGGTCGCGGTCGAGCACGTGGACTCGGGCTCCCAACCCCAAGAATGTGCGGGCTGCATTGGTGCCCAACACGCCGGCCCCCAGGATACCCACGCTGGCCGCGGGAATGCCGGGCACGCCGCTCAGAAGCACGCCCCGGCCTCCATAGCTGCCTTGAAGGAAGGTTGCGGCCAGCTGTGGGGCCATCCGACCCGCGACCTCACTCATGGTACGGAGCACGGGCAGGGTGCCGTCCCTCTTCTCGATGGTCTCGTAGGCGATGGCCGTGATGTTCTTCTCCAACAGCGTCTCAATCTTGCTGCGGCGAGCTGCCGCCAGGTGCAAGAAGCCGGCTATGATCTGTCCTTGGCGAAGCCAAGCCAGCTCTACCTCGGTCGGGCGCACCGCTTTGAGTACCAGATCCGATCGACCGTATACCTCCTCACCGGAGTAGACAATGTGTCCTCCCACCCGCTCGTAGTGGTAGTCGGTGAATCCGGCCCCGAGTCCAGCCTCAGTCTCGACGTAGCAGATATGACCGGCGCGGGTCAATAGATCCACTCCGTAAGGGGTTAACCCTACTCGCTGCTCCAGATCCCTCCGCTCCTTCGGAATGCCAACGTTCATCTCACATTTCCTCCTGCTAGTTCACGGGTCAATCGTGCCGTTTTCTCACGGGGCAGGACACTCGGCAGACGGCGGGAGCATATCGCTCCCGCGACTGGATGAGGGCGGTGCCACACTATTTCGCTTCCTATTTCTGAACAAGCACCCAAATCTCCCCACTGTTCGCCCCAGATGAAGATCCTCCGACCGCGCACATATTCGCCGAGGGGCATTCAGCACAGGTCCCAGGGCATCGTGCGCTGACGCGTTTGAGGTAGCCCATCCGGCTCAGATCCTCCAGCATGGCCTCAACAAGCTCTGGCGTCGCGTCAAGCTCACGGGCCAGGCCATCTATCCGATGAGTGCCTCCCTCTCGCAGTAGCTCCAATAGCCTATCGAGCATGTTGTGGTTGGCCCTTCGTCTCCTTCCGCTGCGTGGACCAGCGGACCAGGAAGCTGGCAATGAGGCTAGTTATGGGCACGGCCAGCACCAATCCGCAGCTGCCGGCGAGCGTGCGCACAATCTCCTCCGCAATGGGCTCACGGTTGATTCGGCGCAAGAGCGGTTCTTGGTAGATCGTAAAGGCCAGCATAAGGGGCATCGCGCCGCCGACATAGGCCAGCAGCAATGTATTGACCATGGCCGCAATGTGGTCCGTGCCAATGTTGAGGCTGCTGCGGAAGAGCTGAAGCCAACTCAACTTCTGATTGGCGGCGACCAACTCAAAGACCGCAGACGCCTGTCCAACACAGATGTCATCCAGGACACCCAGAGAACCGACAATGATCCCGCCGAGCACGAGTCCGCGCAGGTTGATGTCAGACCCGAATTCCATCACCAAGAAAGAACTTTCCTCGGTGCCCATGCCGGTCAGGCGTGCCCACCCCACAAAGAGCCAGGCCAGCACGCCGGTGAGTGTCAAGGACAAGGCCATGCCTGTTACCGCCGCATGCGACTTTAAGTTGACTCCGTAGGTCAGATAGGTCGAGACGGAGAGCAACAGAATGGAGCCGACGATGCTCACCCCCACCGGATCGCGTCCACCCATTATCTGGGGGAGGATAAAGGCGAAGATGACTGCCAAACTGAACAACGTGCCGCCAAGTGAGCGGGCGCCCTTCCAGCGTCCCACAGCGACCACCAGCACCACGAAAAGCAGAACGATGAAAAGCAGTGGGCCAAGGCGCATCACATCAGAGATGTAGAAGCGATCCTCGTCCTCTGGCCCCGCCGTCCGTTCGAGGAAGACACGGTCGCCAGGCTCAAAAAGCCGCTCTTGGCTGACGATATTCATGGCACCTTCCTCGACAACGACCTCTCGACCGGCCATCGAGCCTGACTCGATCCGCACCACGAGACGCTGATACGGCTGCGTGCGGCCCTCGCCGAGCTCCACGGTGCCTTCCTCCAGGACCTCGACGACCTGGGCAGACATCGTCTCTGTCTCGCCAGGCTCGAGGAGCTGATCCGAGGGGGGAGAAGGTTTGTCGAGTTGGGGGCCGAGCACCACGATCGCCACAGCCAGCAGAACTAAGATGACCAGGGCGACGACGAGCAGCCACTCTAGTCTGTGCATGTCATTCCCTCACCGCTCGGACCCAAACGGTATGCGATCAACGCGTGGGCTAGAGTCCGAGGAGACGGGAGACCCAGTAGACGGTCGTGCCAGCGGCTAACGAGACACCGAGCAAGAAAGCGACATCGAAGAAGGTCCATTTCCAGGAGGTCTCCTGCCGGATCACAGCGACAGTTGCTACGCAGGGGATAAAGAGCATCTGCACTGTCAGGAAAGCGAGGGCTGCGGAAGCAGAGAACATCGATGCCAACGTCTCCGCCAGGCCTGCGTCCTCGCCTGTACCGAACAGGATCGCGAGGGTGGCGATGGAGTTCTCCTTGGCAATGAAGCTGGTCAGCAACGCGACCGTCAGTCGCCAGTCGAAGCCCATCAGGCGACCCAGGGGCTCGAAAAAGCGTCCGATGCGAGCGAGGAAGCTGGTCTCGATGTCCCCGCCGGGCAGGGTCGAAAGGGCCCACACGACGACGGAGACAGCCAAGATCAACGTCCCGGCCTTGCGGATAAACGAGAGGCTGCGCTGCCACACTCGCAGCGCGATCGTGCGCCAGTTCGGTACGTGGTAGAGAGGGAGCTCCATAATAAAGGCCGCACGCTCACCCCGGAATAGGGCCTTGTTGATAAGCACACCAGAGACAGCCAAGACGGTCAGTGCCAAGAGGACCATGCCCCAGGAAACGAACGTAGCCGCAGAGCCGAAGAAGGCGGGTGCCAGGAAAGCGATGACCGTCATTCGAGCTGTGCAAGGGACCAGGGGAGCAAGAAGGATTGTGAGCAGGCGAGCACGCTCCGTCTCGACCACACGGGAGCCGAGTACCGCGGGCACGTTGCAGCCGAAACCAAGGAACAAGGGCAAGAACGATTTCCCGTGAAGGCCCATGAGGTGCATGAAGCGATCCATCACGTAAGCTGCCCGCGCCAAGTAGCCCACATCCTCCAAGACGGCCATGACGGCGAAGAACACGACCAAGATGGGCAGGAAGGTGAGCATCGCCCCAGCGCCCCCGATGACGCCGTCTGCTGCCAAATCAGCAACCCAAGGCGGAGCCCCAGCCAGTGCCCACCGGGCAAAGGCCGCCAGTGTACCGACCACGTAGGTGTCGAGCAACTCCTGCAGCGGGGACCCCACTGCGTAGGTGAGCCAGAACACCAAGCCGAGAATCCCGGCCATGATCAAGAGTCCCCACAGAGGATGTGTAGCCCAGCGATCCAGGCGCTCTGTCAGGCTAATCTGGCCTGTCTTGGGTCGCGTCAGCGCCGCGCGGATCATCCGGCCGATCCATTCGTAGCGCCCACTGGCGACGGCGACCAGGGCGTCGTCGTGCTCTCGCAGGAGGTCCTGGAGCGCTTGTTGACGATGCTCGGGCAGGCATTCGTTCATCATCTCGGTGATCTTCTGGTCGCCCTCAAGGAGCTTCAGCGCCACCCAGTCCTGCGGATACGGATCCGGGACACATCCTTCAATTACCCGCTCAACCTTCCGCAAAACGTCTCGGTGATCCCCTCGGATGCGAGGACGGGTCGGGGTGTAGTCGTAGTTACCCCGTGCCACCTGGTCGACGGTGGTCAAGAGTTCATCTATGCCTCGGTTCCGTGTCGCGACCATCGGCACGACGGGCACTCCAAGAGCCGCTTCCAGCACCTGAGGCTCGATCCGGACGCCTTCCTGTTCGGCCACATCCATCATGTTGAGCGCCACGATCACGGGAGCAGGCAGCGAAATGAGCTCGGCCACCAGGTAGAGGCTGCGCTCCAGAATGGCGGCGTCCACCAGGGCCACGACCACGTCCGGGCGGTCCCGGATAATGAACTCGCGGGCGATGACCTCCTCGGCAGAGCTAGCGGTCAGACTATAGGTTCCGGGCAGGTCGACCACCCGATACGTGGTGCCGTCGTGCGTGTACGCTCCGTCTTTGCGCTCGACGGTCTTGCCCGGCCAATTGCCTACACGTTGATTGAGGCCCGTGAGGAGGTTGAAGAGCGTGGACTTGCCCACATTCGGCTGACCGGCCAGCGCGACAAGGACGGGCCTCTGCCGTGATCCGCGGGTCGCGACCGCATTTTCTTGGACGGACGACATGGATTGAGGGTTCACTTGGGTCTCCGGCGCACGTAGACACGCCTGGCTTCCCCACGTCCCAAAGCGATGCGAGCATCACGTACGCGGATGATGAGTGGTCCGCGTCCATAGTTTTGCACAACAGTCACATCGGCCCCGGGAGTAAAGCCCAGAGCAGTCATCCGGCTCAGCATCCCGCGACCGCCTGCCAATTTGACGACCTCGCCGTGCTCACCTGCATTCAGAACGCTCAAGGACACGATCTCGTTGTCTGATGCGGATGATGAGGCCCGGCGTCTCTCGAACCTAGATGCCATTACTTCGCTGTCCTCCTAAACGGGCTGTCTCAAGACCCAGTCCGCAGCCTGGGGCGCATTCGTCCCGGCACAGAGGCGAACGGGCAGAAAAGCCCCTGATCGCTTCCTCAGTCCCGACAATCGCTGCAGTAACCGACGAGGTGGAGATGTGACTTCGTAATCTGGACCCCTTCTCTCTCGCACAGTTCACGCTTGACCCTGGCAACTAAGGGGGTATCAAACTCTATTACCTTGCCGCAGCGCTGGCACGTGAAATGGTAGTGCGGGACTTCCTGGACCGCCTCGTAGTGGCTGTGGCCTTCCCCAAGCCGATGCTCCTCAACCAGCCCCATCTCTTTCAGCACGGCGAGGGTCCGGTAGACCGTTGCCAGGCTGAGACCAGGAGCCCGGGCCCTAGCTCGGTCGTGGATAGCATCCGCTCCGAGGTGCTCGTCGCATCCTCTCAGCACATCCAGGATGAGGCGCCGCTGGGACGTGAGACGCCGACCTGCCTCTCTGAACATCTCTTGCAGTTGGTCCTCTCGCTTGCCCATTGCGTCCCTTTGCCCAGTTGCTTATTGAAAATGATTCGCAATTGCGCAGATTATACCCACTTCTGTGCGACTTGGCAAGCGGAGTGATGGGTCGAGCGCTCAACCCGATCATCTTGGAGAGATGACCTCCGCACAGCAGCAGCGAAGAACGTGGAGCGCCAGCTCGCTCCACGTTCTTCCCGTCATCCCTCGGTCGATCCGAGTCTTTGGGAGCCTTCCTGAGCTTCCTCTTCACTCAATCCGACAATTCGCCGATTCGAGGCGCGGCATTACGGTGACCAAGAGGCTGAGCAGGGACTCAGCGGTGTGCAAGTCAACCTGCTGGCTACGATGCCCGGGCCAACGCCGCCCCTTTGCGCAGGGCCTCCTTGTTCAGGTCGAGGAGATCGCGATGACGCTCCGGCAGGTGGTCATTCAGCGCCTGGGCAACGGCATCGAGAGACACCACCCCGGTAGCCTCCACCAGGGCACCGAGACAGACCACATTGGCCATGCGAACGTTGCCGATTTCGGTTGCCAGGTCACTTGCTGGCGCGTAGATCACCTCGATGTCTTCCCGGTCACTCTCGTCGGTGACCATGGAGCTGTTAACGACGAGCACCCCGCCGGGTTTTACAGCTGGCCCGAACGCCTCCATTGAAGGAATGTTGAGCACAATAGCGGCGCTGGGCCGCCGCACCAAGGGCGCGCCGATCGGTTCATCGGAGACGACAACTGTGCAGCGAGCTTTTCCCCCTCGCATCTCGGGCCCGTAGGATGGAATCCACGTGACGTGCAGATCCTGATCCATCGCGGCGTAAGCCAGCAACTGCCCGGCGAAGAGTGCCCCCTGTCCGCCGAAACCAGAGATAATGACTTCCTCTTGCATCGTCGTCTCCTATTTCTCCATCAGCCTGCGCACATCTTCAGTCACCTTCGTGTCGCCCAGGGGGAAATAGTCCACCATATGCTCCTTGGCCCACTCGAGCGCCTCCCGAGGCGACATCCCCCAGTTTGTGTTGCACGTCGACAACACCTCGACCATTGAGAAGCCCAAACCCTCCAGTTGAGCCTGGAAGGCGGTCTTGATGGCCCGCTTGGTGCGGCGAATCCCCGGCACGTCGAGGACCGCTTGGCGCGTGACGTAGGCGGATCCGGGCAGCCCTCCAATCAGCTCAGCCATTCGGATCGGATGCCCGGCCAGCGCCACGTCTCGACCGGTCGGAGACGATGTGGTCACCTGACCGGGGAGCGTCGTAGGCGCCATCTGCCCGCCGGTCATTCCATAGATCGCGTTGTTGACGAAGATCGTCGTGAACAACTCGCCTCGATTGGCAGCGTGAACGATCTCTGCCGTGCCAATGGCCGCCAAGTCGCCATCACCCTGATAGGTGAAGACCACCTTATCTGGGCTGACCCGCTTAATGCCCGTCGCCATTGCCGGCGCACGCCCGTGGGCCGCTTCGGCAAAATCGGTGTTGAAGTACTTGTACGCCAACACCGAGCATCCCACCGGGGCGATGCCGATCGTCCTGGCCCGAATGCCCAGCTCGTCCAACACCTCAGCCACCAGGCGGTGGATCGTCCCGTGCGTGCAACCGGGACAGTAGTGAGTGTCCGCCTCTGTCAGGCTCTCGGGGTAGCCGTAAACAAGCTCCATATCCTCACGAATCTCAGCAGTTACCATTTCATCCCTCCTGTCCACCTTCGGTCTCCGCCGCTAGTTTCTCAAGCTCGGGTAGGATCTCATCCGCCAGGGGGATGACGCCCCCCATTCGCCCGTAGAACTTGACCGGGCAACCCCCCTCGACGGCGAGGCGCACGTCCTCGACCATCTGTCCGGCGTTCATCTCAACCGTCAAGATGCCTTGGACTCGCTGAGCGAGTTCGGCGATGCGCCCGGCGGGGAACGGCCACAGGGTGATCGGCCGCAACAGCCCGACTCTCATGCCCTTGTCCCGAGCATCTCGCACCACCGTCTGGCAGATGCGTCCCACCGTGCCGAAGGCTACCAGGAGCAGATCCGCGTCTTCGGTGTCGAACTCCTTCCATCGGACCTCGTTGGCGGCGATCTCCTTCAACTTCGCCTGCAACCTGAGGTTGACCTCTTCGAAGTTCTCGGCTCCCAGGTAGAGAGAGGTGATGATGTTGGGGTCCCGGTCATCAGCGCCCGTCAATGCCCAGTCAGCCCGCTCCTCGGGCGACCGAACTGGCCGCATCGGTGGCAGTTCCGCTGGTTCCATCATCTGCCCGATCGATCCGTCGGCGACGACCATCACAATCGTGCGATACTTCTCCGCCAGGTCAAACGCAAGCACCATGTCATCGATCAACTCCTGCACGTTGGCCGGGGCAAGAACGATCATGTGAAAATCGCCATGGCCGGCCATCTTCACGGCCTGGAAGTAGTCTCCCTGGGACGGCTGGATGTTCCCCAGACCTGGCCCCCCACGCATCACATTGACCAAGACGACCGGTACCTCCGAGCATGCAATGTAGGATAGCCCCTCCTGCATCAGGCTGACGCCAGGGCTGGATGAGGACGTCATGACCCGAGCGCCGGCACAGGCTGCGCCATAGACCATATTGATCGCCGCGACCTCGCTTTCCGCCTGCAGGAATGCGCGACCCAACTCGGGCAGTCGCTTCGACAAGTGTTCGAGTGCTTCGCTCTGCGGCGTGATGGGGTAGCCGTAGAAGGCCTCCAACCCCGCCCGGACAGCCGCCTCAGCGAAGGCTTCGTTTCCTTCTAAGAATTCCTTTGCCATTACTTATCTCCTATGCGACGGCGCGCTCCCGCTTTCGCTTGCGCCGGTAGACGGTAAAGACCACGTCGGGACAGATCGTAGCGCACATTGCACAACCCGTGCACTTCTCGGGATCGGTCACCTCGACAGGGTGGTGCCCCTTGACGTTGAAGCGATCCTCTGCCAGCTGCAGGATCTCGACAGGGCAGACGGCGACGCATAGACCGCACCCCTTGCACCGATCCTCGTCAATTACAACCATACCTCGTGCCATCCTGGTTCACACCTCCATCGCAAGGCGCCGGTACAGGGTGTACCAACGCACGTTCAAGACAATGCGGCGACCTGGCATTCTACCAGATACATCGTGCGCAGCCTTTCGAATCCCAGCTTCTCGTAGCATGCGACTGCTGCTCGATTATCCTTGAACACCTGCAGAAAGACGGTTCTGCCTCCGGTGTGCAGGTGGTGGAGCAACGCCGACACGACCTGCGAGGCATATCCTCGTCGCCGGTGCGATCGTGCTGTGACGATGTTGCCAATCTCGGCCGCGCGGCTCAGGATCAAGTGTGTGCCACCCTGAGCTACCAGGGAACCATCTCGCCGCACGCCGTACCAAGGCCCGCGGCCCAAGGGGTCCTGCTCAAGGGCCATCATACCCTCTCGTTGAGAGAGTGCCTTCACGTCCGCCAGATCTCTCGACGTGAGGGGGAGCGCATTCCCAGGATCGAGGGTGGAAATGTCACCTCGGAAGACCATCTGCCACTCTTCGTGGCTCTCCAGTACACGAAAGGCAGATTCTACCAGGGATCGCTGTTCCTCACTCACGAGGCAGTAGAACGTCTCACGAGGCGCGAGCAGTCTGCGGGTCAGGACTGTCACCCGCCGCGAGGCATCGTCTGGGTTGGTGCTTCCGTTCCGGGTATGGAAAGCGATAGCGGTGAAGGGTAGCCCATCATAGCGGGCGACGAGGACTTCGTCATCGCCCGCGAAGCGGCACTCGGAGGCTAACGTCGTCATGTCGGCTATAAAAGCAAAGTCGGCCAGGGCCTGCTCCAGTTCGCGTCCCTGCCACGCCATGGAGCGTTCACGCCAGACAGTAAGGTCGTCACGGTGAGTGCTGATGTGGGCGTCTCGCCCAGAGCCAGGACCAGCCCCCAAAGAGGACGACGCTGCGCTATCCAGCATGCTGCTTCGAATTATACTACTGGCGGCGTTGGTCGTCAATCAATCCTGCCAAATGGGATGGCCCAGTTGCTCCTCAGTCCTCTCCAACGTCGCGTCCAACTCTTGGAGATAGTGAGCGAGCCGTGTGTCGGCTACGTTGATCTCCACAGGCACATCCACGTCGATGGGAACCGCCGTGGTAACATCCACGGTTTCGCTGAAGGGTACCGTGACGTCCATGTCAACGGGAAGGACGGTATTGATCGGCACCGCGAGCTCATAGGTGGTGAAACGGAGGTCGACCGGGACGACGATGGTGGTGCTGATCGGAACGACTGCGTTGATGGGCACCGTGACCGCCTCGTTGAAGGGAACACTGGTCGAGATAGGAATCTGCTGATCCACCTCGACGGTGTATGAAAATGTCTCGTCAGTGAGGTCCGTGAGAAGTGTGCGGGCGTCAGCAATGCTGCTGCGAGCAGCACGTCTCAGCTGCAGAAGCTCAACGATTATAACGGCGTTGAGAATCAGAGAGAGCGACGTCAGCGCTGCCAGCAGGATCAGGGCTACTAGATAACCTCGGTTCATTGGTGGACTCCTTATTCGAAGTATTGGTGCATTGGCGCACTACCGTTGAGAGCCCCCTCGCTCAGAACAGCGGAATCTGAGCTCCTTCTTGCTCGACAATAGGGTCAAGCCCCAGGACCGTCTTGAAGGCATAGCGATCGAGATCCTTCTTCGCCATGAGGCGACGAAGATGCCGAAACTTGATGAACTGCCAGTCATCTGCCTCCACGGCGCTGGACAGACGAGGATCTCGCTGCAGCTTCAGATCAATCAACCTTGCCCGTCCGCCAGGCACGACGAGACAGCGTTGTGCTTTCTGAGTCGACACCCTTGCGTCCAGCAGATAGGGAGCCACAATCGCCGTCGAGGAGACGGCAAAGACGTAGGTTTCTCGTCCTTCCTCGAGCCAGCGGACGTCCCAGCCCTCGCCCGAGACTGCCCGGTAGCCAAGGCCTTCTCCCATGGCGATCAAGTCCTCACGCACCTCGTCGATCTCTCCGCGCCGGCGCTGAGGCTTGTCCTCCGGTCGCAGGCGTATGTCTTTCTCATCACGGATTCCGTACGACTCGATGGAGACGCGCACAAGGGTGAGGTCTGGTGCAAGCACACCGTGGAGCCGGGAATAGACAGCGTTGACCAGATCGTTCTCGGCCCAGACGGGCCGCTCGGTAAGTCGGCGCCGGACGTGGGTTTCAACGCGATCCGCCAGCGTGTCCGCTCGTCCCTGTAGATCGCTCAGCCAGCACAGAACCTCATCCCGATGGTCTTCCTGGCCGAGCCTGGTAACAGGGGCGTCCCTAGAGCCTTGATCGACAGCGTCTGCAGCCAATGCGATCGCGGACACGTCATCTTCCAGGGCTGCCGCGGAGGCGGTGAGCTCTTTCTTAGCCAACGCTGTGTGAGCAGCAGCGTGCAAGAGTGACTCCGGGGTGGGCTCCCCCCGATCCCGGAGGGCCTGCACAGTGGCACTCCTGGCGCTGCTGACCATCTCTTGCTTCAGCGCATTGACATCCATAGACGGTGCACGCCCGGTGCCCTTCCAACGCCATGTCAGGCGGCAGCCAGTTTCGGGTACGCATCCCCAGTCGCAAACGTCATAGCCAGCACCACTGGCTGCCAGACATACGGACTCCAGCAAAGCGACGTCTGATGTGGTGAAGAGGGTGACCAACGAACCCTCGGCCGTGAGGCGGGAGCCAACGACCTTCAGGGCCTCTCGTAGGGCACGCCAGTGCCAGTCCCAGTCGAAGCGGCGCCGCCGAAGAAAGGGACGCATCGCGTGGGCCTCGGGCGAGTCCCACAGCCACGTCGCCCAGAGGGCCGAGAGAGCCCAAAAGACACCGTCAGGACGAGGGGGATCGACAAGGACGAGTGCTGCGCTCGCCTCTGGAACAACGCCGCGAATGTCCCGAGCTGCTCGCGCGACCAGAGCGTATCCATCGCTCTCGCCGCGCACCAACGAGGCGGCGTCGTCTGCTTCGGCGGCGAGCAAGGCAGACTCGCCGGAAGCAAAGTCCGAAAACCCCTCCTCGAAGGAGAACCAGACGTTACGCTCGAGGTAGCGAACTGGGATCCGCAGGGTGCGTGGGCGCATGCGGCTCTCGCCGTAGGGATAGAGTTTGCTTCCCCGATCAAAGCAGTCGAGCAGGACGGTCGCCAGTGCCATCTTCACCTCAGGGGCGACCTTCAGACCCTCCAGCCGGCGGTTAAGGTCCATCAGGGCGGACAGGTTCCGCGGCGTATAGCAGTCAACCAGTTCGGCTGCCCTGCTGCGGGCCGGGTGATCCGGAGGTGCTGCCCGATCGAGCGCATAGTAATAGGCCAGACCTCGCGGGGGGATCGAGCGCGCCAACGCCATATCATCCTCGTCTGTAGGCCCAACCTGCACCTGCGCACATTCCTGGCAGCGGACTCCCTTCTCGAACGGGTAGTCCAGATCCCGATCCCAGGCGAACCATTCGGCCACACCTGGCGTGTCACAGACCGGACACGTGGAGCGGTAGAGAGAGCGCAGATGGGTCTGAAGAGGCCTGTCCCCCTTGAGGCTGTCTGCCAAGAGGGTGAAAGCGGGGTTAAGGGACTCGGGGTTCACGTGAGCCAAGCCCAGACGGGCCGCGACAAGCAACAGGGGATTGATACTGAGGCCCAGGACGCGTCGTCCGAGCCCGACCGCCTCCTGGACGAACCGGGGCCCCTGGCAGAACAGGTCCACCACAAGGTCGCCGGGCGCAGTGAGAGCCCGCACATACCCCGAACCGGCTCCCGCTGGCTGGTGAGGGCGATAGTGGGCCAGTGGTGGCTCCGGTGGTACTGGTCGGCCTGGAAAGAACTGGCTTCGTCTAGGCATGAGGCACCCCGATAACCTTCTACAGCCCACGCCAGTATACCACCCCAGTCCGCAGGCGAAAAGTGAGAATGGTTGCCGTGCGTTTTGCCTATGCTATAATGCGCCGCAGTGTAGGTAATCGGAACCGAGGAACGAAACAGAATGAGTCACTTGCATCTTGATCGACGACTTCGCACGCTGATCTTCATCATGGCTGGCCTGGCACTCTTGGCGACTATCTCTGCCCTGGTAGGCGGGTGCCTCAGGGGCAACCCCGGCCCAACGCCTACGGTGACTCCGACGCAAGCCGTAGCGGTGGCGACGAACACGGCTCAACCAACTGCCACGCCTCGGCCGACGTTGACCCCAACACCAACGCCGACACCCACACCTACACCGTGGCCCGAGGACGTCAACCCGCTGACTGGCGAGGTCGTGGACGATCCGAGCGAACTGGATCGAGTCCCGGTGGCGATCAAGATCTCCAACTACCCCGGGCGATACGTGCGTCCTCAAGCTGGCATCAACAGCGCCGATCTGATCTACGAGCATTACAACGAGGGCTGGTTCGCGACCCGCTGGACGGCGGTTTATCTTGGCGAGTCCCCAGAGCGCGTAGGGCCGATGCGCAGCGGGCGAATCATCGACCTGGAGATTCCCGCTATGTACGATGCCGTCTTCGCCAACTCCGGGTTCAGCAACGGTTTGATAGCGCTTTTCAGGGACTCAGATCTCTATCCCGACCGCGTCGTCTCGGATAGCCTGCCAGAAACGATCCAGCCGCGCCCTTTCTACCGAGATTACAGCCGAAACGTCCCTCTGGAGCACACGATGTATACCAGCCCTGCTCTGGTGCGCGAGTGGGCGGAGGCGCGAGGGGTGAAAGGGAGGCAGGATCTGGAGGGGATGATCTTCTCCGACAAGCCCGGCTCCGATATGGAGGCAAGCGGTCCTGCTGAGGCGGTCACAATCCCGTGGAACCAACTAGAGGCTGAGTGGCGCTATGATGAAGACAGCGAGCGGTATTTGCGCTGGACCGATGGCACGGCGCATACTGATGCGCTCACCGGAGAGCAGCTCAGCGCGGCCAACGTCGTCGTGCTCTACGTTCCCCAATGGGATACTGAGATCATAGAGGAGCCCCACAGTGGCGCGCGCTCCATCCGTTGGGCCTTGTGGAATGAAGATAATCCGTACCGCCCGGCTGTCCTCTTCCGGGATGGACAGCGCTTCGACGGCATTTGGAACCGCGAAGAGCGGGAGCATATGGTGACCCTGGCGGACGAGGGAGGGAACTTGCTTCCGTTCAAGGTTGGAAGTACGTTCTTCGAGATCTTGCCACAGGGCGAGCGAAGAATTGAGATCACCGTTGAGCCATAAGACGGTCGAAGGACCTCCGACCGGCCCACCTGAACCTAAAGCGGGGGCTGAGGATTCGTCCTCAGCCCCCGCCTGGTTGCCGACTGAACGTGGGTTCATGCTTCCTTGAACTCCTCTACCTGATAGGTTGAGACGTTGAGCTTGCCAGTCCGGTAGGCATTTGGAGAGAGGCCCGCCTTAAGGCAGAGACGCTCGAGAAACTGCCGCTCATCCGGGATCTTCTCCCACACCTGGGGAAGAAAGGTAGCCCGGTGCCATCCTCTCTCAATGACCACCCCATCCACCCCTGGACGTAGCTTTTCGAGGAGGTCTTCAGCGTCATCGTACTCCAGGGGCTCCGGGAGGCTGAGCACCGAGATCTCGATATCTAGATGTTCAACCTCCCCCGGGCGCACCGGTGGAAACCGGGGATCGCGAAGCGCTGCCCCTATGGCATTCTGCTGCACGTCGAGCACCAGAGGGCGCCGGGCTTCAAGCGACCCGATGCACCCGCGCAGACGGCCATCCTTATTCAAGGTGACGAAGCTCGCCCCATCCCGCTTGAGGTTTTCCGGCACAGTATCCACGTCGATGGGCGGCAATTCCTGGTTGTGAGCCGCACGGGTTATCGATGCCCGTGCCAGATTGAGCAGGTATCGTCGTTCTTCTGGCGACAACGGCATGGTGGGATTCTCTCCTTGACCGGGCGACCGGGTCGACTTCAGCTGGTATAGGCGACCGAGGCATAGCCTACAACGCGCGACTTGTCCCCCGCGGTGTCGCCGGAGTTGCGATAGTCCAGCAGATGCGGGTTCCAGGTCTGATGCCTGGCTACCTCCATCAGCGTCGTTGCTGGCGCTCGTCCGCAGGCCTCGCCCTCCATGACTCCGTCCTTGTCCCCCTCTAGCAGAGCGTCCAAGAACCCCTGGTCCAGCTTCTGAGCTGCGTCATACGGGTAGAAGTGGCTCAAATCGGTGGAGACGACCAGGAGGTCGTTCTCGGTGATTTGATCGACCAGGTCCTCGGCCACGTCGTCCGGATTCACCTGACCGAATAGCATGGGTACCAACCGGAAGTCGGACAGGGCTACTTGAAGGAACGGGATCTCCACCTCAAGGCAATGCTCAGGAGCGTGAGCGCCGGCTGCCCGGGTGTAATGCGATGAGCGCTCTAACATGTCGGCAACGCGATCGACAGCGACGGGCACGTCCCCGAGAGGGGTGCGGAAGGCCGAGTAGTTGCCCAGCGCGACGCCGTTTACGGGCACGCGATGGGCCGGTCCAAGCAGGAACACGGTCCAGTCTTTGGGGGGGAGCTGCTCCAGGGCCTTGAAGGCGTGTCCAGCCGTCGCCCCCGAGTAAACGTAGCCAGCGTGCGGAGCCACGACTGCTCTCACGATGCCAAGGTCTTCGGGAAGCGATGCCTGGTCGATGTAACGCTGGACCTGCCGCTGCAATCGATCGGGATCTGCCGGGTAGAATTGCCCAGCCACAGCCGGTTGTCGAATCGGTAGTTTAGACATCAGCACCTCCGTGACGAAATCAGAGACTGACAGACTGATCGATAGACGGACTGCCAACAGACCGTTGTGGTAGATTATAACACCACGAAGCAGAGTCTACCACCTTGACCCTTCGTTTCTGTTGCGCCTTTGCATCCCTTATGATTGAGCGAGTGGTGAGGCGCCTTCTTGCACCAGTGTCTTGCCGCAAGCCAACGCTTGGTCTAGAATAAGATAGGTCTGTGCCCGGATGATGGGGAGAGGAGGTCTCTCCCGCAGGAATATTGGGAGTGAGTTCAGTATGGACGACTTGTTTGAACACCGCCGCAAGGAGTGGATTCGCCGGCAGGCACCTTTGGCAGCACGCATGCGCCCACGTAGCCTGGGGGAGTTTGTCGGCCAGGAGCACATCGTCGGCGAGGGACGATTGCTGCGCCGCGCGATTGAGGCCGATCGCCTCTTCTCTTCACTGATCTTCTGGGGGCCACCGGGCACTGGCAAGACGACGTTGGCGATGATCATCGCTAACTCGACCGAGAGACACTTCGAGACCATCAGCGCTGTGCTGGCCGGGGTCGCCGATCTGCGGCGTATCATCAAGGAAGCCAGGGATCGGCTGGGGATGTACGGCCAACGTACGATCCTGTTTGTGGACGAGATCCACCGCTGGAACAAGGCACAGCAGGATGCGCTGCTGCCCCACGTCGAAGATGGTACCATCGTGCTCATCGGCGCCACGACAGAGAATCCGTATTTCGAGGTCATCGGGCCCCTCGTCTCTCGCTCTCGGATCTTCCAGTTCGAGGCGCTGGCGGACGACGAGGTGAAGGCTATTCTGAAGCGCGCTGTTCAGGATGCAGAACACGGCTACGGTGACCGCCACGTCCGGATCAGCGACAGGGCGCTGGCCCATCTGGTGCGCGTGGCAGGGGGCGACGCTCGGGACGCCCTGAACGCCCTTGAGCTGGCGGTCGAGAGCACGCCACCCAATGAAGATGGGGTCATCCACGTGACCTTAGGCGTGGCTGAGGATTCGATTCAGCAGCGCGCGCTCCGCTACGACAAGACTGGCGATCAGCATTACGACACCGCCTCAGCCTTCATCAAGTCTGTGCGGGGCAGCGACCCTGATGCGGCACTGTACTGGCTGGCCAAGATGGTCGCCGCGGGCGAGGATCCGCGGTTTATCCTGCGCCGCCTCTACATCCTGGCAGCGGAGGATATCGGCCTCGCCGATCCGGATGGGGTGCAGGTGGTGAACGCCTGCGCCCAGGCTTTCGAATGGGTGGGGATGCCAGAGGGGCAGTACCACATGGCGATGGCGACGCTGTATCTGGCGACAGCGCCTAAGTCGAACTCCGTCGGCGCCTACTGGAAGGCACTGGAGGAGGTGAGGGAGCACGGTGCCGGCCCAATCCCCCTGTACCTGCGCGACAAGGGCGACGTATTCCGCGGCGCGCTCCGCGAGCACTACGAGCGGACGATAGGGGAGCACGAGGGGTACAAGTATCCGCACGCCTATCCAGGAGGGTGGGTGGAGCAGCGGTACCTACCGGAAGGGATGGATGGTGGGTGGTTCAGGCCGAAGGGGCATGGGTACGAGCAGGAGATTGTTGAGCGGCTGAAGGAGATGAAACAGGGGACGTGAAACGAGACGCCGGGAACGGAAGAGACGACTTCCGCTGCTAGCTCGGGCGCGCTCTAGCGCAGGACGCGCTTGTCACCAACCCGTTTCGTGATACCCACCTCGTCCAGGTGCTCCAAGAGAGCCTGAACATATTTTCGGCTGGAGCCGAACAGGTCTCGAACCTCGGCGAGGGTGAGGCTACCACGGTGCTGAATCTGCTCTTGTATCCGGCGGATCATCTCTTGGTAGGTCTCCGATAGGAACACCACGTCCGGGGAGACCTGCACTAAGTCCCCGCGCTGCAGCAAGACGTTGAGTACCTCCTGCCCCACAAGGTCGATACTCTCCTTGACCGAGGGGGGCGCGTAAGGGTGGCGGCGGAAAGCGGTCAGCAGATCTTCCACCTGGCGCCTCTGCTCAGGCGTGAACCGGACGGCATGAGACGTCAGGCGGACGGTGGCTCCTTCGTCAGCAACGACGCCCTCCGCATCGGCCCGAGCCATGGTCGCATCGAAGACCTTAGGCGTCAGGCGCAAGCTGCTGCGCAGGGCCTCTCGAGGCATGCCTCTTCGCAAAGGAAACGATTCGTGGTAGGCTGATAGCTCGCTCACGGTGCGTGCCATCAGGTTGGACCACCAGTCCTTGCTGACCACCAACCGCGTGCTGGAAGCCATGCGGTCCTCACTTGGGGGTTCGCGATCTTTCCCTCTTGCCAGGAGAACGGCTTCATCTTCGTTCAGCAGCTGAGTCAAGGCCTCGGCAGGATCTTCTCCGAGTCTCACGTCCTGCAGCAGATCTCGGACAGCGACGGGCTCCTGCCGTTTGAGTGTCTGGAGTAGCATTGCCGATGGGCTTCCTTCCGCGAGTGTCTCCAGACGGTCAACGACCTGGGAGCGGAACCGACGGTGCTTGCGACCAGGATGGGGATCTACGACGATGCCCCCGCCAACGGTTGTGGGAGGTGAGGGCAGGCGCACAATGTAGCGGTCATCCTTGACCACAGCCACCGGATCCTGGAGCTCCAACTGAACCCAGCCAGTCTGGCCGGGCGAGAGAGCTTCTCTGCCCAGGAGCCGGACACGGGCCATGACCTCGGCGGCCCCAACATAGAATTTGAGCTCAGTATTGTGACGCAGCGAGCGCTGCGCAAATTGCCCCAGGTCTGGCCAGAGGATGTCCGGCAGGTAACGCAATCTCACGTCCACCAGCGTCGTGGCATGGAGCCAGCCAGGAGACGTGATGACGTCCCCACGCTGCAGTTGATCCTTGTCGATGCCGCTGAGGTTAATGGCCACCCGGCTGCCCGGCACGGCTCGCTCCACCTCCTCCTTGTGGGTCTGAAGACCGCGCACGCGAGCTCGTAGTCCTTGAGGCTGTATCTCTACCTCCTGCCCTACCTGTAGATGACCGTCAATGAGCGTGCCGGTGACGACGGTGCCGAAGCCGCTGACGGTGAACACTCGGTCGATGGACAGTCTGGGGTGACCACGAGGAAGCTGCGGCTCGGTTGTGGTCAGCACTCTTTGTAGCGCAGCCAGCAACTCATCGAGGCCCTGTCTCGTACGGGCCGACGTGAGAACGAGGGGGGCGTCCTCCAGCACCGTGCCTTCCAGCGTCTGTATGACATCCTCCACCACCAAGTCAAGCCACTCCTCGCTTTCCACGACATCGATCTTGGTTAACGCAACCACTCCCCTGTCAACGTTCAGTAGATCGAGGATGGCGAGGTGTTCGCGGGTCTGCGGCATCACGCTCTCATCGGCAGCGACGACGAAGAGGGTCGCGTCGATGCTGCCGACGCCCGCGAGCATGTTCTCAACGAAGTCACGGTGACCTGGCACGTCGACGATACCGACAGCCTCGCCGTTGGGAAGCTTAAGCCAGGCGAAGCCAAGGTCGATGGTGAGACCGCGCTCCTTCTCCTCGCGCAGGCGATCTGGGTCAATGCCCGTGAGAGCGAGAACCAGGGCGGACTTACCGTGGTCTACATGACCGGCAGTCCCAATTACGTGCATTGGTTCGCTCGTGCTTATTCGCCGCGCAGAATCGCCAGCTGCTCATCAATTGGGGCAACCAACTCCCCGTAGACTTCCCGAGCGGCGCTCAACAGGCTCTCGGCGTCGGCGCGCTGCGCCTCCCACAAGGCCTTCAGCTGATCGCCATACAGACGGACGGTGCCCTCCAGCTCCGCGAGGCGTCTTTCTTGCTCGGCGTCGGTCTGCTCCTGCTGGCGGCGACGTTGTTCAAGGACGATCTCTTGCTTCTTCAGCTCCTTGGCTCGCGCCGTTTCCCATTCTTCCCACTCTCGCTCAATTCGCTCGTGAGCGATCCGCTGTCTCTCTGCCATCTCGTCCTGATGTCTCTCGATACGCGTCTTGAATTTCTCGAGCGCACTCAGGGCTCTCTTCACCTGTTGTCTTCGCTCAATGAAACCGTGGGTCTGCTCCCGCAGCCGCTCCAGCTCCTCGGCCACCTGTTGGCCCTGATCGAGGTACTGCTGTACCTTCTGCTCCCGCTGGAAGCTGGCAATCCGGAGTTCCTCGATGGGCTCCTGGTATTTTCGTGTCTCCTGGACGGCCTGTTCCACGCGAGACTGCTGCTTCTGTACGTGCTGTTCGACCAGGAGAAGCTTCTGCGTCAACTTGTCGATCTTCGTATGCAGGTCGGGAATCTCTTGCTCGAATTCCCCAAGGCGGCGGTGGTCAGCACGACGCCGCTCCTCCAGGTAGGAGACTGCTTTCGTCGGCTCCTCGAGCCGCTTTCTCAACTCCGCCACGGCCATCTGCAGCGTCTGAATCTGCTTCGTCAGGCGCTCTTCCTCAGCCTCGCGGGCACTGATCTGTTCGTCGTAGCGAGGTAGAACGCGGAGCTCCTTCTCGAAGCGATTAAGATGCGCCTTTATGGCCTCGTGTTCGATCTCTCGCAACTGTTGCGACTCGGCCCGTTGCTTACGCCAGGTCTCGTCACGCTGCTCAAGTTGATGAGTCATCTCTTTCTTGTAGTTCGAAACCATCTCCTCGAACTCATCGACCTTGGAGAGTGTTCCTTCGACGCTGGCCAGGGACGAACGAAGCTCTTGAACCTGCGCCGACTGCCGACTCAGTACTCTGTCCTGTTCCTGCAATCGCTCCTCCAGCTTCGCGATTGTGGCCTTGTCCTTGCGGCGCTCCTCATCGAGCCACTTTAGCGTTTGCAGCGCCTGTGCCAGATCCATCGACTCCGTGATCTTCGTTACCATGGTCCACTCCTCTAATACGCGTCAGTGCGAGATGCAGATGCACCAGAATCGATTATAACATCATTGCAGCCGAGAGACAACGATCGGTGGGCGAACATGTGAGCAGTAGGTCGCTGCCTCAAGCTCATGGCTCGTCTCTGTGGGGGAAGAGGCGGGAGGCGAGTCAGGAGAACTGTCTGCCTCTCGAGATGACCGGCTCAGCTATAACACGCTCACTGGGTCCACTTCCACGCGCCAGCCGGCGGGGATGTCGATGTCGCGAAGGAACGCCGGGGGAGCCAGATGGCGGACCAGAATTTGCCAGCGGTAGCGACCGCGCAGGCGAGCAAAGAAGGGAGGCGCCGGACCGATCAGATCGGCGGCAGGCCGCCTCTCGCGGGCCAAGGCCGTTCGCAACTTCTCAGCCATGCGCCTAGCCCTGCTCCGAGCACGGAAGTAGTCGGTATCGTCGTAGGTCAATTTCGCCAGGCGGGTGTACGGCGGATATCGCTGTTCACGCCGGAAGGCGAGCTCCTGTTCAGCAAAGGCTTCGTAGTCGTGCCTGGAGGCGGCCACGATGGCGTAGTGGTCGGGGTGGTAGGTCTGGATGACGACCCGCCCGCCCAACAGCCCCCGCCCCGCCCGGCCTGCAACCTGCGTGAGCAACTGAAACGTGCGCTCGCCCGAACGGAAATCGGGAAGATTGAGTGCCGTGTCGGCCGAGATGACGCCCACCACGGTGACGAGCGGCAGATCGAGGCCTTTGGCGATCATCTGTGTGCCTACGAGCACGTCGGCGGCGCCACTGGCGAAGCGTCTCAAGATGTTCGCGTGAGCCTCGTGGGTGCGCGCGGTGTCGCGGTCCCAACGCAGCAGTCGGGCGTCAGGCCAGCGCTCCCGCACGGCCTGCTCCACGCGCTCGGTGCCCAGGCCGAAGTACCGAATACGACTTCCACGGCACTGCGGGCAACGTCGCGGCTGAGGTTCGCGGTGATTGCAGTGGTGGCAGACCAGGCGGGCGCGTGGGCCATGGTAGGTCAATGGCACGTCACAGCGGGGGCAACGTACCACGAAGCCGCAGTCGCGGCAGAGCACGAAGGTTGCGGTTCCGCGCCGGTTGAGGAACAGGATCACCTGCTCGCCGCGCGTCAGGGCCTCATCGATCGCCCTTTGCAGCGCGCGACTGAAGATGGAGCGGTTGCCGGCACGCAACTCGGCCCGGAGATCCACGATCTGTACGGGGGGCAACGGGAGGTACCGCGCCTCGCTCGCCCCGTCATCGAGGGATTGATAGCGCATGCTCGGGACGTGGTAGTGGGCCTGGAGCTCCTGCAGACGGCGAGTGTGGCCCATGATGCGGCGTGGCATCTCCCGCAGCTGAAAGTCGCCCCGCCGGGCTCGGTGGTACGCCTCCAGGCTCGGCGTGGCGGAGCCAAGGATGACTGTGGCTCTGGTCAGCCGGGCGAGCTCGAACGCTGCCTCGCGGGCATGATAACGGGGGCGAGGAGCTTCCTGTTTGTAGCTGTCATCGTGCTCCTCGTCCAGGACGATCAGGCCCAGCGGTGACAGCGGGACGAACAATGCTGAGCGCGGCCCGACCACGATGTCGATCAGTCCGGCTCGGGCCCGGCGCCAGGTGTCGTAGCGCTCGCCGTCGGTAAGGGCGCTGTGAAGCACCGCGACCTGAGCGGGGAAGCGACCAGCGAAGCGAGCGACGGTCTGTGGCGTGAGGGAGATCTCGGGGACGAGAACGATGGCTTTCCGCCCCTGATCCAGCGCTTTGGCGACGGCCCGCAGATATATCTCGGTCTTGCCGGAGCCAGTTACCCCGTGGATGAGGAAGACGGCAGACTCCAGGCTCGAGACGGCCCGGGATACCGGTTGCCAGACGGTCTGTTGATCCGGGGTAAGGGGCGGGGGCGAGGTGGGGACGAATACCTCATCGGACAGAGGATCACGCCACACCTCTTTTGCGCCAAGAGAGATCAAGCCGCGTTCCTCCAGCTTGTCCAGGTGGTAGCGGTCACAGCCGGTCTCCTGATAAATCTTATGCACCGCCAGCGGACCGCCTTCGGCCTTCAGCAGATCCAGGATCGGGGGATAGTACTCGCTGCGCAAGCCCTTTAGGCCAGCCACTTCATCGACGTCAGGGACCAACCGGACGGTCTCCACACGTTTAGGCTCTGCTTGGGGTGGGGCGAGGAATGATTCGCGGTTGACAAGGCCACGCCGCGCGAGCTGCTGGGAGGCTGCCCGCCAGTCGACGCCCCGTAAGGCTGCGTCCAATTGGGTTCCTCGCAGGGGCCCGCGGCGTTGAAGCAGGGCCAGTAGATCCGCCTGTGCATCAGTATTGGCAGCTTTGTCAGGAAGATCGCCCTTGAGGCTGATCTTGAGGTCGGCGTGACCGACCATGCCGGGCGGAAGCATCAAGTCCAGGCATTCATAGAGTGATGCCACGTACTCGTCACGCATCCAACGGGCCAGGGCAATGTGCTCCGGTGTGAGGACAGGCTCGGGATCGACCAATGACTCGACGGGGCGCGTCTCCGGAACGGGGGAGTGATCGCTCAGCCTCACTACCACACCGTAGAGCCGACGACTTCCGAAGGGCACCACGACCAGCGACCCGACATCGACGCGTCCGTCCAGCGCCTCAGGCAGGTGGTAGGTAAAGGCCGGCCGTTCCTCTGACGCTCTGGCCGGTGAGAAGACGACAACTTCAGCGTAGACGTGAGATTCCATCTGGATTTGACGTGTCCGGTTCAATCGGTGATCAGCCCCCATCGGAGCCTCTTCGTCTTGGCCTGCTCGCCGGGGCAGCTGAGTCGGTGACCCCGCCTACACCTCCTCGCCGAAACGCGGACTGTACCGTAGGAAGATCAGATAGCCGATCACGAGAACGACCACCGAGGTGAGGGCCGTGCGGAGGAGGAAGTCGAGGCCTGTGTAGGTGCCCCAATAGAGCAGATCGCGGTAGGAGGCAATGACTGAGGCCATGGGGTTCAGGCGGCGGAGCCAGAGTTGGGCATCGAACGTGAGACCGAAGAGGCTCTTCTCCTGTCCGATGCGCGCGATGGGATAGAAGACCGGCGTCAAGAAGAACCAGGCTTGCATCACCACGCTCATGATGATCCTCGTATCCCGATAAAAGACGTTAAGGGTAGACAAGATAAGGCAGATGCCCAGGCTGAACATCACCTGAACCAGGATGGGAACGGGCAGTAGGAGCACCCAAGGCGTGAGACGGGCGCCGGAGACGACGGCGAGAGCGAAGAACACAGGCAGCGCGATGACGAAGTTGACCAGGTTCGATAGAATGATCGATAGTGGAAGCACCTCACGCGGGAAGTAGACTTTCTTGATCAGGTGAGCGTTCGCCACGATGCTGTCAGTTGCCTCGGTCACCGACTGGGCGAAGAACTGCCAGGGGAGCAGGGCACACAACAGAAAGACGTGGTAATGCCTCAGCTTGGACTGGAGGAAGAGAAAGTTGAAGACTGCCGTGAAGACCAGCATCATCAGCAGCGGGTTTGCCCAGGACCAGACGATGCCCAGTACCGAGTTTCGGTAGCGAACCTTGAGGTCACGCACGACCAGGTTACGAATCAGTTCACGGTACTGCCACAGCTCTCTCAGTCGAGATAGAATGCCCATAGACGTTGAATTTCCTCGGAACTCCTCTCCCGATTATCAGCGATCGCCTACGCTGGTTCGAGCAGCGTCCGGTAGATCTTGAGCAGATGGCGCCCAGCTCGATCCCAAGAGAAATGTCGACCGGCACGTTCGCGCAGCTTGCGGCCGGTGTCCCGGCAGCGAGCCGGTGCCTGCAACAGTTCGGCGATCGCATCGGCCAGAGCAGCGGGATCGCCGTTTGGGGTGGCGTAGGCCCCCAGGGCCCCCAGGTACTCTCGGCTGACCGGTGTATCGAAAGCGACGGTCGGTAATCCCATGGCCATGTAGTTCAGGATCTTGCCTGCGCCCTCCGTGGCGGACAACTTGGGAGCCGCGGCGATATCACCCAGTGCCAGGTTCGCCGGGGCCTCCTCGTATGGCACCTTCCCGGTGAAGGTCACTCGATCGGCGACCCCGAGATCCACAGCCATCTGCCGGTAGTGCGCGACACTGGGAAAGCCCATGATCAGGAAATGCGCCTCTGTCCCTCGGTTCTTAAGCAGATGGGCAGCCTTCACGAGGTGGGGTGTACCCTGATAATCGGCCAGAAGTCCCAGGTAGACCACGACTGGACGCCCGGTTGGGATGCCCAGTGCCGCACGTCGTTCCTCCACCATGTTGGGGCCCAACACGTCGGGCCGAAAGAAGTCCAGACTGACGGAGTCTGGCACAGGATAGACGCGCCCCGCGCGGCAGTTGAAGTCGCGCTCTAGCAGAAGTGCCGTCATCTGAGTGCTGGTGACAATGGCGTCAGGCAAGTGGGTAACACGCCATTCCAGTAGCCGCACCCAGCGGTACCATGGCTTGTCCGGATCGAGGAAGTGGTGATCCACCATCTCACTGGTCATGCTGCCCTGAAAGTCGGCCACCAGCGGCAATCCCCCGAGCCGGCTGAGCATGTAGCCGATGAGTGCTCCCTCATGAAGATGACCGTGGATCAAATCGAAGCGACGGTTCATTACGGTCTTGACGCCAGTCCACGACAAGAAGATGTCAAAAGCGACCTTATGGAGCGAAGAACCCACCTCGTAGTCGGCACGCCAGGGGGTGGGCCGGGTGCGGATGATCTCCAGGTCCGGGAGATCGCGGCCCAGATAGTAGGTGACGATGGTCACCTCGTGCCCCAGCCGTTGAAGCGCTCGCGCCTCCTCCAGAATCCGCACGTGGCATCCATAATCGAGGAAGAACGATGTGGGAGCGACCATCAGGATGCGGTATGACTCGATCAAGGTGTCTCGAGCGACGGGACCGGTCGACGGCGCTAGTTCTCCTCCGATTCGTCCGGCGCGCCCTTGAAGCGGGACGCTAGATTGCCGAACACCAAGCGCCCCAGCTGCTCGCCGGCGCCCGGTACGTCGCGCGTGTCAACAGCGCCTCTCTCAGTCCACATTCCTTGCTGTCGCTCCTCCATCCAGCGCGACCGACCGTCGGCGGCTGCAACAGATGCCTCGGCCAAGGCTTGTTCTTCGGCCTGGCGCAGCACCTTGCGGAGATACATCAGCTCCTCTATGAGCGCATCGAGCCGATGAAGGATGTTCTCCCGATTCAGGAATAACGATGGATGGCGCTTGGAGATGTCCTCGACCGCCTCGGTAGCGACGGCGAAGCGACGTCCCGCGAACTTGCGCATCTCTTGCCATCCGGGCGTGTCGACAGTCGCTCGCAACAGCGCGATGGTCACCAAGTCTGGCAACCCTTCGATGCCAGCCTGGAGCCCGTCGTGCTCGGTGACGTCGATGAAGAAGGGATTCGCGTCGAGCGCGCGGGCCAGCCAGGTGCAGACTTCAATGGCGGCACTGGAGGCGTTAGGTGAAGGGGTGAAACAGTAGAGTGCCTCTCTCAGCAGGTCCGCACTGGCGTCCTCGAGCCCCTCCAAGGGCTGAAGACCAATGATCACCGGGTTGGGGATGATATGACCGCCCACAAAAGAAACGCGCTCAGGGAGCAGTTCATCGGCCCAACGCAACACCGGAGCCTTGAGGCGCGCCGTGTCGGTGACGGTGGCTCCATCCTCAAGGTGGGGTGCAATAGCAGCGAAGGATTTCTGGATATCGGCGAACGGCTGGGCTACAATGATCAGGCCAGCATCCTCGCAGGCTGATCCTGGCTTCCGTTTCACCTTATGAACGATCCCTCGTGCCTTCGCTAAGTCGGCAATGGCCCGGTCAGCGTCGTAGCCAACGACCTCAATGGGCTTCTTATGCTCCTGAAGCCCGAGAGCGATCGAAGCGCTGATGAGATCGATGCCGATGATTGCAGCTCGATTAAGATTCATAGCAGAATCTCCCTAAAGACCGTGGACCCTGTGCGCAAGGTATCATCCCGTCGCATGGGGGCACGACCACGTACTGCGTCTCAGTTCATGCTGTCCGCGGCCTGCAGAACCGCGAGCAATTGGTCTTCCTCCGTCTGACACGTCTCGAGCGCGTCCTCGTGGCGACGGATGAGCCTGACGGTGAGGGGTGAGGCTCCAGCCTCCTCCGCCCACCGTGCACCGATCTCGGCGTGCTTGGCATAGCGGGCAAGGGGACGGCGCCAGCCGTCGCCAGGATCGCGGGTGATAAGATCCCACACACGCGGCGCGAGACGTTCGGCCAGCACGAACACGCCCCGCTGCCACGCGCGCAGCTGGGTCGCAGCCTTGCCGATGTCGTGCAGCAGTGCGGCTGCCAAGAGATCGTTGTTGGTGTGCCCTTGGTTGCACACAGTCTCGTACACAGCTAACGCGTGACGCTGATCCTGTGGAGCCTGTCGGACGAAGATTGCCCACGCCTTTGGGCCCAGTACGCGCCTCAGTTGCTCGATTCTCTGTTCCGAGATCGCCTGCCGGGCGGTCAACGCCCGCAGGAATTGCTCGAGGCGGTAGCGAATCGGTATCACCGTGCGGAACATCAGTAGACGAGCAATGCCCGGAGCAGGAAGTCCATCAACGGTCTCATCACCATTCCGAGGACGCCTGACCTCGACAGAAGATACAGCGCCAACATCAGTCCTGCTCCACCGATCTGCTCCAGCTGCTCGAACTTTATGGCCCACTGACGCGGCAGGAGCCAAGCCAGAACACGCGAGCCGTCAAGAGGTGGGAACGGGATCAAGTTGAACAGCATCAGGACAAGGTTGATGCTGATGAAGCGCATCAGGATGTCCTGAAGGTTCATGACCGAAGGCCCTCCATAGAGACTTAGCCAACCGAGTCGAAAGGGAATGGCCGCCAGCATCGAAAGCACCAGGTTAGAGAGCGGCCCGGCGATGCTCACCAGCGCCTGGCTGCGGCGCATATCCCCGCGCAAACGATAAGGACTGACCGGGACTGGCTTACCCCACCCAAAGCCGAAGAGCACCAGCGAAACAGTCCCTATCGGATCCAAGTGCGCCAGGGGATTGAGGGTCAGCCGCCCTCGCCGAGCAGCTGTGTCGTCGCCTAACTGAAAGGCCGTCCAGGCGTGCGCCCACTCGTGAAAAGGCATGCTGGTCAGAAAGAGAATGGCCAGCGTAACAAGCCGGTTGGGATCAAAGAGATTTCCTAACAACCTCCGACACCTCTCCTAGTCATACGGGCGGGGCCCGGACCAGAACTCCATGGCAGTCCCCTCCCTCTTTAAGTTGAGTTGATTATAACACGGCAGGACGAACCCAGCGAATGAACGGTGCGGACAGCGGCGTTGCAGTGCGCCTTCCGGCGGATTGAAGTCGCGGTCTTGAGCGAATCCGGAGGGTCAAGCAGCCGAAGACGAGCGGTCGACTGTGGTCGGTCGAGGACGCTCAGACGACGGTGGTGTAGCGGTGCCAGGCTCAGCGAGCGGACTTCGGGGGGTCAGTTCAGGGGGTATCTTGCTGCCTTCCGGGCTGTCGGCGGATCAGCTCCGTCGCTGCCGTCGCAAGGCCGATGAGGAGCCAGAATAGCGTGACTGAGTGGTGAAAGTCGAGGTTGAAAAAGTAGTGATCGAATGCGCCACCTACCAGCGCTCCAATGACGCCCGCATGCAACCCCCACCACAACGGTTCCAGGCTCGTCCCGGCTGCCAAATCCCGAGTGCGCCAGAAGCGCGCGAGAACGATGCCCATCACAACCAAGAAACTGGCCAGACCGACTAACCCCATCTGTTCAGCGATGAGGAGGTAGACGTTGGCCACGCCGATATAGGTGTCGATGTCCGGGGAGGCGGCAAACCCGACCCCGAGCAGCGGGTGGCGTCCGATCAAGGTGAGTGCGTCCCTGTACTCGCCCATGCGCATTTGAGTGGCCAGGTCTTGAATTCGAAATCCTTCGAGGAAGTGCTTGACGAGTGTCTGTGTCTGAGGCAGCAGGAGCATGACCACCAGCGCTCCCAACAGTAGCACCCAAAGCTTGCGGTAACGCAGCGTGGCTACCACAACCAATGCCGCTCCCAGACCGACCATCGAGCCGCGACTCATCGTCAGGCCCAGACACAGCGTCATCACTCCCAGCATGGGTACAAGGTAGCCGCGAGGCACGATGGGCCGATCGGAGAAGAGCTGTGGCACGCTGATTGCCAATGCCACATTGAGCAAACTGCCCAACACGTTGGGATCCACCGACGTAGACGTGGCCCGCATCGGCAGCTCGGGGTTATCCCGGATGTAGCGCAGGACCCCTGGTCCGCTGGGATAGCCGAACCGCCCGAGTGCGGAGAGGACGCGAATGACGAAATCCGCCGAGATCTGGTCAGCGATGACGTACAGCACGATCCCCAGTGCGGCAGCGCCGAAGGCTCCCAGAATCAAACCGCGTACGATACGGCGGAATCGCCCCTCGTCGCGAACCGTGTTGACGACGAGAAAGAAAAGGGCCACACTGAGCATTACCTCTCCGAAGTGGCGTATGTGATACTGCAAGTAGCCCAGGGCCAGCGGTACGTGCGCCAGCCCGAGGATAAAGGCGCCCGCCGCCAAGAGCATGAACACAATGATGGGCCCGCCCAACGGGGTAGCGATGATCTCCGTGTGCCCGGCGCCCGCGACCTCGAACAACCACACGACAAACAGCGCCCCCAGCGCCGCGTCCAGGAGTGTGGGTGTGAATCCAATGTCAAAAGGGAATGAGGCGAAAGGGAGCAAGCAGACAATGCCGATGACGGACCAGTAGGCAACCTCGATGTCGCGCAGCATCCAGAAGCCTACGAACAGCGCCGCCATGCCTCCGCCGGCGATCAGCGGGCCAAACTCGGCCAGCAGGTAGCCGACCGCGAGTGACAGGGCTGTGCAAAGCACAAGTGACGCTCCTGCAGAGAGCCAGCGGCGGCGGGAGGCGAGAATGCGATTGAGCCAGTCCTGAGATGTCATCGGATCAACTTTCAGATGGATGGATCGTCACAGTCGTAGGAATCTCGATACTGGGTGGGCCACCATCCGAGCGAGGCAGTGGTTCCATCGTCTCCAGGTCGTACATCCCCACCAAGAGCCGGTACTGACCGGGTGGCAGCCCGGCGGGCAGCGACAGCGGATGGGGATCGGCGAAGGTCTCCCCGGCCGCCCACAACGATGTCGGGTAGTAGCCCATCAGCGGTGGGCCGTCGCCTTGGGCCACCGGCTCGGGATCGTCACCAAGCAGGTGCACAAAGACCTGGTAGTCCTTTGGTGGTGCCTCTCTTACGTTCCAGTGCAGGGTTATCGTGATGGTCTCGCCTGCACGTGCATCTGTTCGTGCAAGCTCATAACCGCGGAAGGTGATGCCGTCGGCCAGCTCCACGCTCAAAGGATGATCGACATAGGGCGTTGATTCGGGCGGGGCCAGTTTGGCTTCGCCGATCTGCACCACGCCCAGGGTTTCGTCGACTGGGGGATCGTACAGCCCCACCTCGACGCGCAGGCGGCTGGGTCCCTGTGCGTCCTCCGAGACCGGAACGCGGTACGGATCGCGCCAGACCTCCCCTGGCTGCCACCAGTTTGTGGGTACCATCCCGCAGGCAGGGCGGCGATTGATCTGCCCCACGAGGTCGTTGTCACGCCCCAGCAGACGGGCAAAGCTGATGTAGTCCCCCGCGTCTGGCGCCGTTGCCTGCCAGTAGACAGTGAGGTCAACAGAGGCATGCGAATCGGCAGGGCGTACGGTCTGTTCCCCGAGCTCCCAACCCACGATTCGGGCCACGCTGCCTACGTCCACCGGCTCGACCCGGGCGCTTTCTGGCACGTCGGAGAGCGCTAAGGCCTCCGGCTGTTCGTAGGCGGGGAGTATCGACGCAAACGGAAGCATTGCGGCTATGAAGAGCGCGCTCACTCCTACGCCGAGGCTCAACACGGGGCGATACTCGCTCGGCAGCCACTGATGTAGCCCAAGCATGAGCAGCGTACTGATGCCGCCGATGGCAGGAAACAGGAAGCGCCCCTGAAACGAGTAGAAGATCCACGTCCACCGCAGCACCGAGACAAAGAGAACGGCTGTCCAAAGCGCGGGGATCCACCAGAGCGTCGTACGAGGAGCCGATTCAGGACGACGCAGACCAAGCCACAGTCGACGGAGTTCGCCGCTCGTGACCGTCCAGCAGGCCAATCCAATCAGGCCGAGTAATGACAGCGCGTCGAAGAAGCGATAGACCCATAGGGGAGCCATCACGTTCACCCCGCCAAAGAGTCCCCAGTACGTCCAGCGAAAGCCGACGAACTCGTCTAGCCAGTCCTGCAGCGAAGGAAACCCGCCGCGCGTCCCTTGAATCTCGATGAATGCATTGAGCCCCGTCAGGTCGCCGTAGAGCCGCCAGTTGCGGGCGAACCACCAGCCACTTATCGACGCAGAAACCGCGACTATGACCGTCAGACCGACCACCAGCGGACGCCAACTCCGACGGCGATAGCTGACCCAGGCTAGAAGGATGGGAAGCAGCATCAGGGCGGTCAACCCACTCAACTTGGTCAAGAGAAAGAGTCCCGTTGTCATTCCTACGACCGCGTAGCGCCAGACCGGCAGTGGCTTCTGCAGGCCATCGCGCACAAGACGGAGGAACATCAGCAGGTTAAGACAGCCGACGAGGGTAGTCATCGCATCGTTGTTAACCGAGGCGTTGACGAAGATGAACATCGGGTTGAACGCCGTCAGAGCCGTGGCACCCAATGTCAGCGCGGGACGGGCGTGAAACAGTTCGTCGGCCACAAGATAGGTCAACACGACGGAGCCCGCCCCCATAGCCACGGTGATGAGACGGCATACGTGGATAGCCAGGACAGAACCTCGCCAGGGAAACTGCTCCTGCGTTGGGCGGTGAAGGATGAGGTTCTTGTTGCAGATCTGTCCGGGATCACCGATGAAGGCGTGCCAGTTGACGCGCCGCAGATCGGCGAGGTCGGAGGTATCGATCCAGGAGGTAACTGCTGCCAGGATAGCGTAGTAGGCGGGAGGCTGTCCAGCCTCCTGCAACCAAGGACACTCGCTCGGGCTTTCCAGACACACGCGGGGTTCCAGCACAGGGAGTTCGTGGCGGGTTTGGACGTACTGAACGTATGGATAGTGCTTGAACTCGTCAGAGGCCTCCATAATGGGGGTGGCCAAGCTGTAGCCAACGCCAACGACCAGGTAGAGGATAACGATCGATGCCACGATATGGCGCCTTGTTGGTCTAAACCGTGTCATTTGATGCTCATCCCACTGGTCATCGCGGTTCGTCTCTCGAGCAGACGCGGCTCGCTTTGCGAGCTGGTAGACGGTGATCAGGTCGAGATTGTACACGCCTATCGACGGTGTGCAAGGACCGATTGAGGGGGCTGACTGGGCCGTGGGGCGTTGCCAGGAACTGGTAGAGGGTCAGGACCTCGACCGACGCTCACTGATTGTCCAGCCGGGCGATCACCGTACATCTATCTCCTCCAACAGGACGTAGCCGCCGGGGATGACGGTGTCGTCCACAACAGTCTCAGGGCGCTGTCCAGTGTCGGGCTCGTAAAAGCCGACGAAGAGCTGATAACGACCAGGCGGCACGTCAGACAGAGACAGGGCATAATCATCTACGATGACCTCGCCCCGTCGCCAACTCGTGGTGGGGCGTGTCCACTCAGCAGGCACGCCGCCTGCATCAGCGAGTGGCGGCCGATTGGGCATCCCAACGTGGACGAAAACGTGGTAGCTCCGCTCCAGCGGACTTTGAGCTTGCCAGTAAAGCGTGAGCATGAGCGTATCATCTTCTCGAGCCAGGTCATAACCACGGAGATTTACCTTCCCCGCAATCTCGATTTGGTCCAGCCGATGATCAACATCGTCCGGCACATTCGTCATCAGAGGCCAATCCTCTACGCGGACAGACCCAAGAGAAAGCCATTCTTTCTTGCCGTACCAGCGTTGAACGCCGAGGGGACGCCCAGTCGACTCGTCGATCAAGCCGATTTCGACGCGGTATAATCCGCTGTTCAAGTCCGGCGGAAGGCGGAGGCTGAAGCGTCCCGCGACGGGATCACCTGGTATCCATGCGCTGGTGGGGAACCCAGCCGCACTTGGCCGCATCTCACGGACAGCCACCTGGCGGCCCCACAGATTCGTGAGGCTAACACGAAGGCGATAGTCGCTATCGACCTGAGCAGTGGCTCGCCACGTCAAAGAGCCGAAGAGAACATGGCCGGCGCGAAATACGTCGCTGCCCAACTCGCCGTCCAGCAATTCCAGGCTGCCCTCGAACCGTGCGCTTGGGCAAGGGGCAGGGGAAGACTGGGTCGAATCGGTCACGGTCATCTGGCCGACTGTCTCGAAGTCCCCCAGCCCGACCGGGACCACCTCCACGGTGTAGGTGACGGGCGGTACGTCGTATGGCAGAGGGAGGCGAAAATCAGTGCGTACCGTGCGATAAGGGGGCCAGGCCGAAGGGGGATAGAATGGCAGTACTTCCTCCTGCCGTTCGTACCAGACCGTGCCCCCGCTGTCGAGCAAGCGTGCTTTCAGTATGAGGGGTCTATCCAGCTGTCCCTCGTCGGCTTGCCAAAAGAACTCAAGCCAGTGGTTGCTGCCCTCCATGGTGTCCTTGGCCCGAAAGCCCACCAAGCGGAGCGAGCCCCAATTAACATCACAGGAATCGGCTTCGAGGGGCAATGCGTCGAGGACGGGAGCCTCGTCATCGTATGCTGCCACCGCCACGTAGGTCGACATGGCCTCGAATCCTTGGTGGCAGACCTTGAACAGGTTAGCGTCGGCCCATTGTGGCAAGAGATCTCTCGGGAAGTGAGTCGGTGGCGGACCGTAGAGGAACCAGATACGATCATAGTGCTGAGCCCATCCCGCAAACCTATCGATTGCCTGCTGCTCGTCGTTCTCGCCATAGCGAGGGATTGCAGCCTCCGGATACGGGCCATCATAGTAGTAGTCGAAAGTGAGACGGATCACAGGATCGTGCAGGACGATAGCGTCTCCAGGCCGTGCTCGCCCCTCGATATATCGGGCGGCACCACGGATGTCGTCCTTCCACATGCGGCGACTGGTGAAGATCTCGTAGTTGGCTCTGCCTCTGAACACCAGGGACAAGCTGAGCAGAATTGCCAGGCCTGGCCAGAATCGTCGCCTCAACGTGATCAGCCCCTGAGCGACGACCAGGTCCCAGGCGGGGTTGACGATCAGGAAGTGTCGGGGGTTCATATAGTTCGGCTTGAAGTAGGAGATAAGATGGAACAACAGCATAGGGATCGCCAGGTGACCCAGGCAGACCATCCATGCACGTCTGCGACGTGGTACGTCCAGCATTAAGGCCCCAATGCCGAAAAGCGCCACAAAGGGACCCGTCTGCCACAAGGGCAAACCGAGAAACTCGCTGCCCCCTAGACTGAAATAGCTCGAGGCCTGCGCCAGCAGGACTGGCAACGAGGGCGAGAGGAACCCGTGGAATGACAGACTCAACACGCGACGCACGTACGGAATGAGTGGGACCGACGCCACCGCAAGGACTGCGATAACCACCAAGACCGGTCGCATTCCCTTCTTGAACTGATAGGCTGCGTAGATTATCACCTCGAAAGCGACAAGCAGAAAACCTGTGTAGTGAGTGTAAACCAGAGCCGATGTGGCTGCTGCATAGGCGAGATAGTGACCAGGTCTCGGAGCGTCTCTCAGCAGTGCCAAGAACATGTACACCGACGCCGCACTGAGGAGGACAACCCAGGCGTACATTCGCGCCTCTTGAGCGTGCCAGATGTAGAAAGGCGACGACGCAGCGAGTAAGGCCGCCCAGAGTCCTGTCTCTCTGGTCAGGAGTGCACTGCCTAAAGCGAAGAGCAGCGGCACTGCCAAGACACTTGCCATCACCGATGGAAAGCGCAGCGCGAACTCGCTCCGGCCCGCACCGCGTATCCAGACGTGCATGAACAGGAAGTAGAGTGGTGGGTGGACGTCAGGCGTCGCCACCATCTCCACTTCCGTCCCATCGTGGTAGTTGGGCTCCACTGGGATGAGATTCTGGTTCTTGAACAGGAGGCTGAGAGGTTGTTCCGCACGGCGCACTGTCAGGCCCTCGTCGGTCCACAAGCTCTTGGCCTCCAGGTCATGGCAACGCAAGCCGAAAGCGGCCACAGCGAGGATCAGAAGAGCCCACTGGATCCGCCGGGAGACGGCGACCCTTGAGGCGACAGTCGGAGGTTGACTCATAGGTTCAATCAAGGCCTGTGAGACAGCCTTGGAGTCCCCTGGTGTCCGTCACGGAGCCAGCCTCGCGTGCAGCCGCTGCAGGTGGGCCAGGGCCTGCGCAACGCGCTCCTGATTCTTGGGCCGGTTAAGCCACAGACTCACACCGGAAGGATGGGGAAGGGGTACGATCAGCCATCCCTCGCTCCCCTCTATGACGGTACCGACGACGTCGGTCAACCTGACCCGCCCCACGAAGCGGCGCACCGCCACACTCCCCACCGGGACGACGATCTCCGGCTGGACCAAAGCCAGTTCTTGCTCCAAGTACGGAGCACACAGCGCTTGCTCCTCTCGCGTCGGAGCCCGGTCGCCCTTGCCGTTGGAGGACTTCCCCGGGTAGCACTTTGTGATCGCGGTTATGTACTGGGTGGCGCGGAACGTAGACTCGTCCCACCCAGCCTCGGCCAACCACTCGAAAAGCCGCTGCCCCGAGGCTCCATTGAACGGCCTTCCGGTATCGCACTCGGTCACGCCCGGCGCCTGTCCCACAATCATCAGGCGAGCCGACGCGGGGCCGGAGAATATGGCACCTGGAGTGACCGAATAACCCGCGCCCAGACACCGGCGGCAGGCCCGCATCTTGGTGTGGAGCTCACCAAGCGGGTCTTCAATCGATATCGGTGATGCGGAATGCAATCTCTCCTCCAGGGGCCTCGACCGTCACGACATCGCCGACTTGGCGTCCCATTAGCGCCTTGCCCATGGGTGATTTGTACGACACCTTTCCGTCTACTGGATCTGCTTCGGGGGTGCCGACGATGCGAAAGACCTCTGGACTCCTCCCGCCCTCCTCGATCACAGTAACGCGACTTCCTAGAGTGACTTCTTCTGAGTTCCCCGTCCGCTCGATGATCTCGGCACTGCGTAGCATCGCCTCAATCTCCTGGATACGTCCCTCCAGGAACGATTGCTCCTCCTTGGCCGCTTTGTAGTCGGCATTCTCCGAGAGGTCCCCTTGGGCGATTGCCTTGCGCAACCTCTCAGCCAAAGCGGGTCGCTTCACACTTACCAGCCTATCCAGTTCTTCGCGCAACTCCTCTCTCCCCTCTGGAGTGAGGTATATTTTCTTCTGTGCACTCATTGACAGATCCTCCCAAACAATCTCTTACTACACAGCAAAGATGACACTCGAGAGCTGCGTCGCCAGCGCAGGGGATTTACTGACCAACGTACCAGCGTGTCAGCCTGCTCCACAGAGGTGGGCCGAGGATCAACAGGCCAACGATGACAGCTACCATCGCGGCGACGGTCACTGCTCCAGCCATCACGTCCTTGACCGTTCTGGCCAACGGGTGGTAGTCAGGACAGACCAGGTCCATCATGTGCTCAACCACTGTGTTGACCATCTCGCTCACCAGCACCAGCCCGCATGTTGCCGCCAGGGTCGCCCACTGGTCAGCTGAGAGCCGCAACCATACTCCCACGATAGCCACGGCAGCGGCAATGAGGAGGTGGATGCGCATGTTGCGTTGGGTGCGTAGCGCGTACCAGAGACCGGAAAAGGCAAAGCGGAAGGCGTCCAGTATGCTTCGGTTGTGCATACGCTCAGCCCGTGAGATGCACCTCGACGCCTAATTCATCGAGCACAGTCTGCTGAACCCGCCACATCCGGGCGCGTTCGGATTCCGTTTGATCGTCATATCCTAGCAGGTGCAGGACGCCGTGGACGACCAGCAACTGCAATTCGGCGACGAGGTCATTCCCCGCCTCGCGGGCCTGAGCCCTGGCTTGAGGGAAAGAGATAAGGACGTCGCCCAGGTAGTGTGGAAGTCCCGGCACATCAACGAACGGGCCTTTTGTCTCGTTGGGAAAGGCCAAGACGTCTGTAGACGCGTCCAGTCCTCGATAGCGGCGGTTAAGTTCGCGCAGGACGTGATCCCCGGTGACCACCACGGTTAGAGCATATGCATCCTCATCATGCTCTCGGTTCAACGTGGCCTCAGCAGCCTCACGCAAGACCCTGGGCCTCACGTTTGGCCTGTAGCAGTCGTCAATCTGTACGTCCACGGTACGGGAGCTCATGTCTCAACAGACGGGCTGGCTTCTGCCTTAGCAACACGATCCTCTCCCTCGGTCTCCGGATATTCTATTCTGGGGTGGAATGTTCCCTTCAACGCGGACGTGAAGACCTCCTTAATGGCTTGGATATCCTGGAGGGACAAATCAGATTCATTGAGCTGCCCGTCTTCAACACGTTGATCGACTATGCGGTCAACTATCTCTTCCAACTCCTCGCCGGTTGCCGGGCGCGCCGCACGCACGGCAGCCTCGCAGCCATCAGCCAGCATCACAAGGGCTGTTTCTCTGCTTTGGGGCTTCCGACCAGGATAGCGGAAGCGCTCCTCATCTACAAGTTCCTCATCGCCTGCCAATTCCACTGCCCTATCGTAGAGGAACCCCACGCGGCTTTCCCCATGGTGCTCTGGGATAAAGGCCCGTACACGTGCAGGCAGGTGATACCGCCGTGCTAGTTCCAGTCCGTCAGTGACGTGTCCTACGATCACCTCGGCACTCGTTTCCGGATCCAATCGATCGTGTGGGTTCAGGCCGTCGGCCTGGTTCTCAGCGAAGAAGTAGGGGCGGGCGATCTTGCCGATATCGTGATAGTAGGCACCCACCCGAGTCAGTAGAGCGTTAGCTCCGATGCCTTCGGCGGCTTGCTCGGCCAGATTAGCCACCATCAAGCTGTGATGGTACGTGGCTGGGGCCTCACGCAGCATACGCTGCAAGAGTGGACGTTCCGGCCGGCTCAGTTCGATGAGCCGCATCGTCGTGACGATATCGAACAGCGGGCCGACGAGGAACAACGCACCGAGCGCCAGACTTGAGGACAGACCTCCGTTGACGATTCCAGCCAGGGCCGATACCACCAGTTCAGCGGGTTGAGCTGCATCCTCGACGAGATGACCTATGAGCAGCACGGCGACGTGTGTCAGGGCGACAAACGCGCCGGCACGGAACATCTCGCCGATACGTTCGACCCGGTCCAGGGTGAGGGCGGCGACCAGCCCTCCCCCCGTGGCGTAGATTGCCATGTCGAGCGAGTTGTTGGCGACGACACCGGTGACGGCACCGAGGAACACGGCCGACGCTGCTCCAGCGTGTCTACCCAAAGTGGCGGTGAGCAGCATCGCCAAGGCCGGGGCCGGAGCAAGATAGCGCAGGGTTCCACCAGCTGGGACCATCAGCCCCGACCCAAGGACAAACGAGGTGATCAGCAGAACGAAAAGAAGAGGTTGATGTCCGCTCCACACGACCTGGGGATCGAATCGCGCCAGGTAAGTGTAAAGCAACGCGACGCCTAGAATGGCTAGCATAGCGGCGCCAACGAACTCGGTCCATTTCACCCGAGGCTGACGGAGTTCAAACTGATCGAGTACCTCGATATCGAGCGCGGCAACCGGATCTCCCTCGCGAACGATGACCTGGCCTTCTTCAAAACGACGAGTGACGGGGCCAACTGCCTCGCGGGCTTCAGTCTGCGCCTCGGCCGTGGCTGCGTGGTCGAGGAACGAGTTGGGAATGATGAAGGACTGTGTGAGCGCGGTGACCACGGCGGCCTCCCTATCGGAGAGATCGAGACCGATCATCCTGGGGACTCCGTTCCGCGCTTCGGTGACCTCGCCCTCGCGGATTTCCTGTCGCATCACCTGCCCAATCACAGCGAGCGTCTCCAGCTGAACCGGATCCCAGCTCTCGTCGGGCAGAGCGAGCAGACTGTCAACCGTCTCAGAGCTCAGACCAGACAACTCGGGCACTGCCAGGACCCAGGCGCGCTTCTGAGCCGTCGACGCCAGCGAGTCAGCCCGGACCGATCCCAGATAGTCAAGGACTTCACGAGCTCGCTCAACCTGCTGGCGAGCCAGGTCTCCCTCTGGCGAGGAGTAGACGGGCCTGACTCTGGAGGCGGCCCTCTCCCGTTCTTCCTCCCGGCGAATCCTGCTGTCGTACGTGAGAGAATAGGGCGCCCGAATCGTCTCGGCAGCGACATCGCCCTCTTCGAGCATTACCTGCCCGGTGGGTAATAAGGGTTGAACCATCACCAGGGCGGTCACGGTTGTCAGTGCCAGGCCCAGCAGGATGAGACGCACCCAGGCCCACCAACGGCGCCGACCGTTGGCGCCTGGTCGACTCTCGATTCCGTTCTCGTTATTGCTCCCGAACTCGTTCACACTCATAGGGTACCAACAAAAGGGAGCACCCAGGGCGCTCCCTCTCGTTACGGTCGTATCACTCGCCAGCTGGTGAGTGCCTACTGGCTGGTCAACAAGTCGCGTACAACGTCGCTTACAGTATGACCGTCAGCTCGTCCCTTTAGTCTGGACATCAGCCGGCCCATCACCGGGCCCATATCCTTCATCCCCGTTGCTCCGACCTCCCTGATAACTTGACGAGCCTCTTCAGCAATCTCTTCGCGCGAAAGTTGCTCCGGCAGGTATTCCTCCAGGATGGCGAGTTCTTCCCTCTCAGCAGCGAGGAGATCAGGCCGATCCAGCTCCTCTAGCTCATCAATGGTCTCCCGCCGCCGCTTCGCTTGCTTCTGCAGCACGGCGATGAGCTCATCCTCATCGAGTTCGGCTTCGCCTGATTGCCTGCCCTTCTTGATCTCGGCGTTGGTGATTGCGGCTAAGGCCATACGAATGACGCTCTTCCGCCGCTCGTCACCCGCCCGGAGTGCTTCCTTGAGGTCGTGCTGCAACCGTTGCTTCAGATCCATCACCTTCTAGAACGCGCCCTGCTGATCTTTGAGGGTCTGCTGCCGGCTCTTGCGCAGTTTAGCCGCCCGTTTGCGTTTTCGGACGACACTTGGCTTCTCGAAGAAGCGCCGGCGACGTGCTTCCCACAACACACGGTCGCTGTGAACCTGCTTGTTGAAGCGCTTCAGCAGAGACTCGAAAGATTCACCGTTTCTTAGTTCCACCTTGGTCATTCATTCTCTCCTTGAAACCAACCTCAGACACGTTGATTATAACCACCCCCAGGTGGTTGTCAAGCTAAGCCGTCGGGTGGGCTGCTGCATCAAGATCTGCGTGAGAGGTGGATTAGCATCGATGCGAGACATGGGACGATAAGGGCTACCAGCAACAGCCACTTAATTGACTCCGTCGTCCGGTCACGAACAGGGAGACGTCGCCCATCACTGGCACTCCGATCTACAACCGCGACCGGGCTCATGTGCACGACCCCCAGACCCTCGCCCGCGACGCCTTCGTTGCCGACCCGAGCCCGCCGCCGCGTGTGACGCATCACCCGCACGAAGAGCGCCAGCTCGCGTCCCCCCACGCGGATCGGATCGCCTTCGATGATCTCTGTCTTCATGGGCCACTTCTCCCAGGTGCGGTCACTCATCGTTCCTCCTCATCAACCAGATCAGTGTCAGTCAGCATTCGCTCCATCAGTGCCCTCTCTTCCTCCTGCGTGCTCACCTCACCGTTCAGTCGGGCATCACGCAGTTCTCTCAGCAGGTGACCGAAGAGCGGGCCGGGCTCCAGCCCCATGGCCTTCAAGTCGTCGCCCGTAAGCTCCGGCTCCACAAATCGCCATCTGGTCTGGTAGCGGAGCAAGCGCTCCTGAGCTACGGAGCTGTCGGTCGCGGTCCAAACGGCCGCTCTGACGCGAGCCGCGTAAGGCTGGAGAAGATGGTGTATTTCGCTGGGCCGATCCAACCTCAGGAGCTCAGGCAGCCTCTGCCGTAGACTCTCCATCGAGAGCAGGTCCTCCTCAGTCTCCCGCTTCACCTTAAGGCGCTCGCTCAATGCCCGGAGCTCGTCCGCATCGAGTCGGTAGGCCAGTAGAGCCAGATGGAGGAAATCCATGTCCTCCGGCTCGAGCCCCCACTTCTCGGGGTCGAGATGCTTTCGTAGGGTGCGATACTTCACCCTTAGCCAACGGTCGCACTGAAGATGCGGATGGATACGTGATAGAGCACCTAACTCATCCAGTCGGCACAGGGCTCGCTCTGGCTCTTCCTCGCGGAAGATCAGCTCCAACTCGTGGCGTATGCGGTCGCCACTGACTCTCTTCAGCAGCGGAAGGGCATCGTCGATCAGTTCCTCGCTCCGGGGGTCAAGATGGAAGCCGAGTCGGCTCTCGAGCCGTGCAGCCCGCAAGATTCGAGTGGGATCATCGACGAAGCTGAGGCTGTGCAGCACACGGATGATCCCTTTCTCCAAGTCTTCCTCGCCCCCATAGAAGTCAAGGAGTTCTCCCCAGTGGTCGGGGTCTAGCCGGATAGCAAGCGTGTTGATGGTGAAATCTCGCCGGTGCAGGTCTTGCTTAATCGAGCTTTGGGCCACCTGCGGGAGAGCCGTGGGGTGAGTATAGAACTCCGTGCGCGCCGTGACAAAGTCGACGCTGGGAGGCAATTCATCCTCCGAGGAGACCTGATCAGCAACTTTGGCCCACACTCGGTCTGAGAGAATCCACTTCGCCGTGCCGAAGCGTCGATGAGCGATGACCCTTCCACCGAGCTTGTCAGCCAGCCGATCGGCCAGGGCGATTGCATCTCCCTCGACGACCATGTCCACATCGACGATGGGCTGACCCAGCAGCAGATCGCGCACCAGACCCCCAACGAAGTAGGGGACAATGTCCATCTCGTGGGCCGTCCGAGAGACACGGCGCACCAGGGCGAGCAGCGGATCGGATAGAGCCTGCTCGAGACGCGCTGCTATCCTTAGACGGCGCGATGGCTCTGGAGGGACGCCCCAGAGCGTGATCAAATCGGTGCGGGTGACAACGCCTATCACGTTTCCATCCTTCACCACCGGAATCTGACCCCACCCAGACTCGATCATCAACTGCTGCAGGGTTTCCACTGAATCCTCGGGTCTGACGGTGACGCTGCCTGCATCCATCACCTGGGTGACAGGCGCGTCAGTCATCTCGAACTGCTCAGCCCGATCGACAGCTCGACGAGTCACCAGGCCGATCACCTGATTGCCCCGTACGACCGGGTAGCCCTCGTGGCCCGTACGGCGCATCTGCTCGGCTGCATCGCCGACGGTGTCCTCTGGCGAGAGCACTTGCACGCCCAGCGACATCACTTCAGCAACAGTCACAGATGGACGGATGATATCAGGCAGCATATCCAGGAGCTCTTCGCGGACGTCCTCCAGATCGCGATCATGAATGAGGGCAGCCGCGGCCCGGTCGTGGCCCCCTCCACCGAAGTGCTTTGCCACGACGGAGACGTCGACGTCGTCGGTGGTGCTGCGGGCGACGAGCTGGATTCGTCCATCGAGCGCGACCAGCATGAGCAGTGCCGAGGGTTCGAGGAGATCGCGCAGCTTATGCGCGAGTGTGGACAGCCCCTCTTTGAAGTCCGGGGCTCTCTCAGCCGTGATGACGATCGTGTGTCCCTCAATGTCGAAGGTTTCGCTTTTCTCCAACAACCGCTCGTAAAGCTCCCGCTGCTCGGGGCCTAAGGGGTGGCGCAAGAACTCGTTGACCAGGTCGAGTCGAGCGCCCTGTTCCATCAGCCAGGCGGACGCTCGCACATCGCGAACAGTCGTCGACTGATACAGCAGGGAGCCGGTATCCTCATAGATCCCCAACAGCAGCAGGGTCGCCTCCAAATCGGTGAGGTTGATGAAACGCGTCGAGGTCTCTTCGATCAAGAGCGTTGTCGTGGACCCCATCGGCTCGCCAGAGAATGTCCAGTCCGGGGGCAGGTCGCGATCGAGCTTGTGGTGATCGATGATGTCGACCTTCAGGTCCGAAGTCATGCCTCTGAGTGTGGTCAGACTCTGGGTGTCGACCAGAATGGCCCGTTCGATCTCGTCACGTGGTAGCTCGTCAGGATGGGTGAACGGAAGCTCCGCACCATAGAGTGCCAGGAAGGCACTGACGTTTCGATTCACGCGCCGAGGCAAGACAGGGATCGCGCCTGAGAAGAGCTTGCTCGCACCCAACAGGCTGGCGATGGCGTCGAAATCGGCGTTTTCGTGGGTTAGAATGACTTCCAAGCTGCGACTCCCTTCCGATCAGCAGGTGCTCTCTCAAGTCTCGGAACAGTGCTGGGCGGCGCGTCGGGACGATTCTCATCCAGCTAGGCAGACTGCTCTTCCTGCCGTGCATCGTCGGGCGCGGATGACCGCTCGGTCAGCTGGAGCCTCAGCTCTGCATCTCGAGAATCCAGGGTACCACTCTGACACGACTCGCCATCGCCGAGTGCTTGCGCTGACCCCGAGATGATTGGGCAGCAATCCGATTATAAGTGACCTGGGTGGCTGGTCAAGCGAATGTGTTGACCAGAGCATGAGGAAGACTATAATCCAATGACGGTCCGACTGACGCGATACAGGCGCCCACTCTTTTGGAGGTAACGAAATGGGAACTGTCGATCTACGTAGCGACACCGTGACGCGCCCCACACCTGCAATGCGCGAGGCGATGCATCGGGCAGAGGTAGGCGATGACGTGTACGGGGAAGACCCGACGGTCAATAAGCTGGAGAGGATGGCGGCCGAAAGGCTGGGAAAGGAAGCAGCTCTTTTTGTTGCCAGCGGCACGATGGGCAACCTCGTGGCATTGCTGAGCCACTGCGGGCGAGGTGATGAGGTCATCTTGGGCGACCAGAGCCACAGCTTTCTCTTCGAGCAAGGTGGTATGGCGGCGCTGGGAGGGATCACACCCCATCCCATTCCCAACCAAGACGACGGGACACTGCGACTGGAGGATATCGAAGGTGCCATCCGCCCCGACAATCCTCACTTCCCGGTCACTCGGCTGGTATGCCTGGAAAACACGCACAATATGTGTAACGGGGCGCCGCTGCCGGTCGGGTACATGGCACAGGCAGCTCAGCTCGCACATAGTCACGGTCTGAAGGTCCACCTGGATGGGGCGCGAATCTTCAATGCGGCCGCTGCTCTGGGCGTGGACGCGAAGGAGATCGCACGGGAGGTGGACTCGGTGATGTTCTGTCTCTCGAAGGGGCTGTGCGCGCCAGTGGGATCGATGGTGTGCGGCGGCGGCGACTTCATCGCCAAGGTGCGACGAGCACGGAAAGTCGTGGGCGGCGGGATGCGTCAGGCGGGAATCATCGCCGCGGCAGGTGTTGTTGCCCTGGAGGAGATGATCGACCGTTTAGTCGAAGACCACGTTCGCGCAAGGCAGCTGGCAGGGGGGCTGGAGCAGGTGCCGGGTGTGGACGTGGCGCCCGTGACGACGAACATTCTGTATTTTCAGATCGGCGATGAGGTGGAGAAATTGCCCGAAGAGGTATACGCGGAGCTGGCGGAGCGAGGCGTTCTGGTGAACAGCCGGGGTAGTGGACGTTTCCGCGCTGTGACGCATTACTGGATAGATGACTCCGACATTGAGATTGCCGTCCGGGCGGTGCAGGAGGTCGTGGGCTAGCCGTCCCGTCAGGCCGCGCTGCGCGACCGCGCCGACGTCACCCATGGTCACGTCGGGTCAGGTCTTGCTTCGGAGAGCCAGATGTGAGGGTATCGAGGGAAGCTTCTGCGTTCCAGGTCGGACCGTTGCCCGGGACGTGCCTTGATCCCTAGGGGATGCAGAGCGTCTGCCCCGCGTAGATGAGGTTGGGGTCGCTGATGTCATTTGCTTGCACGATCGTGGATATGCTCACCCCGTAGCGCAGCGAGATGCGAAACAGGTTCTGTCCGCTTGATACGGGATGAAGCCAGCGGCAGCCGGGGGCCGTGCCATGTGCGAGGCTCGTGTCCGTGGCGAACTGGGCCGGGCACGTCGGACCTTCCGGTAACGAATGCGGGACGTTCGGCACTGCCAGAACCGTTCCGGGAAGAACGAGGTTCGGATTGAGCAGTCCGTTTGCTCTGGCAATGGCAGACGGATCGACCCCGTAAGCTCGCGCGATGCAGTAGAGCGTCTCTCCTCCCTGCACGGTGTGATAGCCAAGGATAGTCTGCCGGGAAGGCTGGGTCGACGCGGCAGGTTGGGCTCGAGCCCCTACCGAACTCAGGAGCGCAGATGACGGGACAGGGGTCCGGGCCAGGACGGTGCCGGCAGGCACTAGGCAGACGATGAGAACGGTCAAGCTGATGCACCGCCGAGAAAACCTGTCTAGTCTTGCTTTCACTGTCATTCTCCTGATTTGATAATGAGATGAATGGGCCGGCACCAGCGTGTTCAAACGGTGGACCCGGCCCGGCGACGGAGCGCTTCCTGCCGACGCCGGGGACTGGGGAGTTTGCCTGGCACGGATCCAGCACCTGTACATCCGGTTGAGAAAAGGGCGGTGCCGTCTCACTATGGTTCTGGTAAGGAGCGAGAGAAGAAGGTAGACTATTCTAGTGCGGCGGTGGTTCGGTGTCAAGTCCGTCCCGTGCAGGTGGTCGAGCCGCACTGCGGGGGAGGCAGATCTTGGTCAGGAAGCAAGACCATTTGAGCGTGCTGCCCCGCCCGCCGAGAGCGAAGTTGACAACGCCTATTGCGCGTGTTATACTCGCCTGTGTGGGCCGTTAGCTCAGCTGGTAGAGCAGGGGCCTTTTAAGCCCAGGGTCGCGGGTTCGAGTCCTGCACGGCCCACACTTGCTGGATGATCGGCCCAGACGGGCCGATTTTCTTTTAGGGGGACAGCATGGGCCTACCCATTTGGGCATTCTGGGTTGCGCTGGTCGCGATGCTCTTCGCCCTGGCTGGTGTTCTTGTGCCCCTCGTCCCGGATATCGTCCTCATCTGGTTTGTGATTCTGATCTACGCTATCGCCGAGGGATTCGCCGCCATCGACCCCCTGACTTTCGCTTTCCTCACCTTTCTTGCAGCGCTTGGCTTCAGCGCCGAATTCTGGATGACCCAGGCGGGAGCCAAGGTGGGCGGCGCATCGACCTGGTCCGTGCTGGTCGGGATCTTGTTGGGAGCAGTGGGAGGTATCGCGGGCCTGATCTTCTTCGGAATTGGTGCCGTTCCAGGGGCCTTTGTTGGCGCCCTTGTCGGTCTTGTTCTAGCTGAGTGGCATCGCCGCAGGGACTGGCGTGGGACGCTCAAAGTAGTTGGTGGATGGTTGGCCGGCTATCTCCTTTCGGTTGGTGTGCAACTCTCCGTTGGAGTCTCCATGATCCTGATCTTCGTGTGGCAGGTGCTGAGAGGGTGAGATGGAATTGTCCCTTCGTCTGGTGTATGGATGATCCGTTGTGACGATGTTTGAACAGCTCAGCTTCTTCGGATCGACGCACTCGGAGCCGTACACCGTCAGTCAGCTTACCGGGTACATTCGGCGGCTGATAGACGAAGACCCCGCCTTGCGCGACGTGTGGCTCGAGGGAGAGGTCTCGAACTTCAACCGTGCTGCCTCGGGTCACTGCTACTTTACGCTCAAGGATCCTCGCGCGCAGATCCGATGCGTGATGTGGCGCAGTGACGCCGATCGACAGAGCTATCTGCCCGCGGACGGGGACCTGGTGTTGAGTCATGGTCGGGTGGGCGTGTACGAGGTGCGGGGTCTCTATCAGCTGTACGTTGATCGGATCGAGCGCGCTGGCGTGGGGGATCTGTATCGAGAGTTTGAGCGCCTGAAGGAGCGATTGGAGGAGGAGGGGCTTTTCGCCGCGGAGCGGAAGCGAAGGCTGCCCAGATTCCCAGGGTGCGTTGGTGTTGTGACATCGCCGACAGCTGCTGCGCTCAGCGATATCCTTAACGTTCTCGGTCGCCGGTTCCCGCTGGTGGAGGTCCTGTTGTCACCGACGCCGGTGCAAGGAGAAGCTGCGCCCCCTCAGATTGTGGCCGCGATCGAGGCGCTCAATGAACGCGACGACGTAGAGGCGATGATTGTTGCGCGTGGGGGCGGCAGCCTGGAGGAGTTGTGGGCCTTCAATCACGAGGAGGTGGCCAGAGCGATCGCCGGCTCCCGGATCCCCGTGGTCTGTGGTGTCGGCCACGAAACGGATTTCTCGCTCGCCGATTTTGCCGCCGATGCGCGCGCTCCTACACCCTCAGCGGCTGCGGAGCTGGTCGTGCCAGATCAGACCGAGGTCCGCGCTCAGATTAGAGAACACGCCGCTGTCCTGTCCGGCAAACTGCAGGACAGCATTGCGGGACGTCGATGGCGCTTGATCGAGCAAGTTCGAGGACTGCGGCATCTCTCGCCGGCTGCGCAGTTGATGCAGGCCCGTCAACGTGTAGACGATCTCACGGAACGTGCCGAGAAAGCTGTCTATCATGAATTCCGTCTGCGCCGTGAACGGCTGGAGGGGCTGCTTGGACGATTGATCGGGGTGAGCCCTCTATCTACCCTGGAAAGGGGATACGCCATCGTGCGAGACCAGAGGACCGGCGCCGTGGTTCGCTCGACTCGAGACGTGACATCAGGTGACAGGCTCGACATCCGCGTCTCGGATGGAGACTTCGAGGCGGAGGCGATGTGAGCTGGGGGAGTGAGGATCAGGACTCCGCAGTCGACTCCAGGGGACAGGCGGGAGGAGGTCGGCAAGCTGGAGTGGAGGACGTGAGAGGAGGAGGTTGTGTCTGAGGTTACTGTTGCGACGGTCTACTTCGAGGAGCCGGGCCCGCAAAACACCGCCAAGACCCTTAGGATTGCGGCAAAGCGAGCGGCCGACCTTGAGGTCGATGCGATCCTGGTGGCCAGCACGCGAGGACGAACTGGCGCGCAGGCCGCTGAGCTGCTCCAAGGCTACGAGGTGGTGGTGGTGTCACACTCCACCGGTTTTGTCGAGCCGAATGCCCAGGAGCTGACGGAGGAGAACCGTGAGGCCATCGAGAACGCTGGGGCGACCCTCTTGACTTGCCAGCACGCCTTCGGGGGCGTCAATCGCGCGGTGCGTAAGCAGCTGGGGACGTATCTCACGGACGAGATCATCGCGTACACGTTGCGGACGTTCGGTGAGGGAATGAAGGTCTGTGTAGAGATCGCTCTTATGGCTGCCGATGCCGGCCTCGTGACAGTCGGTGAGCCGTGCATTGCCGTCGCTGGCACCGGTCGCGGGGCCGACACGGCCATCACTGTGATCCCTGCCAATGCGCAGCGATTCTTTGACCTGCGGGTGATGGAGATTCTGGCCAAGCCTCGCGTGCCGTGAGGAGGAGCGAATGGGGAAAGATCGTGAACTTGGAGAGATGTCTTTCGAAGAGGCCTTCGCTGAGCTGGAGCAGATAGTAAGCAGGCTGGAGGACGGCGGGCTCTCACTGGAGGAAAGCCTGAGCCTTTTCGAACGGGGGCAGCGGCTGGCTGCCCACTGCAACCAGCAACTCGATCAGGCAGAACTGAGGGTCAAAGAGATAACACCCGAGGGCGAGGTCCCCTTCAGACCTGAAGGATAGTCGTTGCTCCGTGATGGACACCACCCGTCGGTCATCGACGGACCAGCGCGTATATTGCTTGAAGCTCTTCGGTCCTCAGCAGGTGAGCTGCGAGCAGGTAGACGACGAGACCAAGCAGAACCCCTCCGCCCCCTCGAACGAGCGATCCCGCGTTGGGCAGGGCAGCCTGCCATGCTGCCAGCGCGACAGCCATGGTTAAAGCTGCCGAACCACTCTTGGCGATTGCTCTCGCCATTCGCCGAGCCTGTATGCCGTTCATCCGACGGCGAATGAGCATCAGCAACACGCCGAACTGCAGGAGCGTCGCAATTGAGTTAGCCAACGCCAGCCCACCAAATGGCTGCAATCCTGCTGAGGCGAACACCGCCGGCAAGGTCAGGCTGAGCGCGACATTCAGGGCGGTGGCAACCCCTCCCACCCAGACCGGCGTCAGTGTGTCGTGGAGCGCATAGAATGCACGAGCGACGATCTCCAGGCCGGCGTGGCCCACCAGGCCCAGCGCGAAGAAGACCAGCGCCCAGGCAACAGCCTTGGTCGAAGCGGCCTCGAACGCTCCGCGCTCGAAGAAAAGGCTCACCAGGGGATTTCCCAGGGCCAACAAGCCCACAGTGGCAGGAATACTGAGGAAGAAGACCCCTCTCAGTGTGGAGGACAAAGCGTGTCGCATCTCCTCTCGCTGTCCGCGCGCCGCTTGCTCGGCGAACGTGGGGAAAGCTGCCGTTCCGACAGCTTGAGCGAAGATCCCCTGGGGCAGAAGCATCAACATCCAGGCATAGTTGATGGCAGAGACGGCGCCCTCCCCCATTCCAGTGGCGAGGCTGTTGTTTACGATCAGGTTGAGCTGAGCTATCGCGGTGCCCAGCACGCGAGGTCCCATCAGGCGCCCTACCTCTCGGACGCTGGGATCAGCCAATCCCAGGGCCGGCACGTAGCGGGCACCGTAGCGAAGCAATCGGGGTAGCTGGATCAGCAGGTGGAGAACTGAGCCTACGACCACGCCAACAGCCATCCCGCGCACGCCCAGCTTCGGCCCCAGCACCACTGCCCCACCGATGATGCAAATATTGTAGATTGACGGCGCGAGTGCCGGTAGAAGAAAGTGTTGCTGAGCGTTCAGCGCGCTCATAACGATGCCGCTTACGGCGAAGATGACGGGTGTGACCAGCATCAACCGCAGCAAGCGCACTGTCAGAAGCTGCAGTGCCGGGTCAAATCCAGGCGCGATCGCGGTGCGCACCAGCGTTGGAGCGAGGAGGGCGATCAACCCCACGACGATCGTCATCGCGATCAGCGTCAGGTTGATGACAGCTGAGAGTAACCGGGAGGCGCCGGCGCGATCTCCGTTTGCCAGGTGATCGGCAAAGGCAGGGATGAAGGCCGATCCGAGAGCGCCACCGGCGACGACGAGGAAAGCGGTCTCGGTGATACGACTCGCTGCCAGGTAGGCATCCAACTCGCCGCTGGTGCCAAATAGCGCGCCGATGGTCATTTGGCGCACGAGTCCGAGCAGGCGGCTCAAGACAAAGAGCGCCATGACCAGCGAGGCGGCCCTGGCTATGCGACGTCCGTCTCGAGTCATCCCCTCTCCCAGGCACAAGAAAAGGGACCAGCGCATCGTGCGCCGGCCCCCGATACACAGGGAGAGCCGGGGTTACTTACCCCGGCCCTCGCCAAAAGGAGGAGAAGAAGAGAAACCGCCCCTGACTCAGCATAGAATATAACACACTGTCGACTGTGAAGCTTGACGTGAACCTTACGCTTACCTGACGCTACGCTTACGGTCGCCAGAGGAATCAGCCCGGAGGCCGCCTCGTCGCTTGAGGCAGGAGTGAACATCGGCTTAAACCAGGGGATCGGTAAATGATGGTTGCTCACCAGCAACGCGGCTGGTACAGAACGAGGGATCAGACACAGATGCGCTTGACCACAGCACCCAGGGAGGACAGTTTCTCCTCGATCCGCTCATATCCGCGGTCAATCTGACGGATGTTTCGGATCAGGCTCTGGCCTCTGGCGCAGAGGGCTGCGATAAGCAGAGCCATGCCAGCACGGATGTCTGGACTGCTGACCTCCTCGCCGTGCAGAGGAGAAGGCCCTTGCACCACGCATCGATGCGGGTCGCAGAGGATGATACGGGCTCCCATAGCGATCAACTGATCCACGAAGTAGAGGCGGCTCTCAAACATCTTCTCGTGAACCAGGACGGTTCCTTTAGCTTGAGACGCTAACACGATGGCGATGCTCATCAAGTCAGCGGGAAAAGCCGGCCAGGGAGCGTCCTTGATGGTTGGAATCGCACCACCGAGGTCCGGTGTGACGGTCAATGGCTGCTCTGCGGGCACGAAGACATCGTCACCTTGAGCCTCGAACTGAACCCCTAAACGATCAAAGACCAGGCCGATCATCCGCAGATGTTCCGGAGCGGCCCCCTTGATCAACAACTCGCCTCCCGTCACGGCGGCCAGGGCGATGTAGCTTCCCACCTCCATATAATCTGGCCCAACGGTGAACTCGCCCCCGTCCAAACGATCCACGCCGTGGATCGAAAGGGTATTGGAGCCGATACCCGCTATCTGTGCGCCGAACCGACAAAGCATGTGGCACAGATCCTGTACGTGGGGCTCGCACGCCGCGTTGCGGATCACCGTTGTGCCCTCTGCAAGCACAGATGCCATGATGGCGTTCTCGGTGCCGGTGACGCTGGCCTCATCCAAGAGAATATCGGTACCGTGAAGCTGCCGGCCTTCCAGGTGGAAGGAAAGACCGCTGCCGAGCTCCGCACCCAACGCACCTAAGGCCAGGAAGTGTGTATCGACGCGGCGACGTCCGATGACGTCCCCGCCGGGCGAGGGCATGTGAACGCCGCCGGTGCGTGCGAGCAACGGACCGGCCAGCGTGATTGAGCCCCGGATGCGGCCGAAGAGGTCGGGGCTCAGTTCGTTCGTACGGATGTCTTGAGCATGGACTCGCCACGTGTGGGGACCGGGCTGTTCGACATCAACGCCGATATCGGCGAGGATCTCGGCCATGGTGCGTATGTCACCGATGTCGGGCATATTCCGCAATGTGATCGGTTCATCTGTCAACAGGCAGGCCGCAAGTAGCGGAAGAGCCGCGTTCTTGTTTCCACTGGGGGCCAGCGTCCCGGAGATGGGATGTCCCCCTTCGATCAAAAACTTCTCCACGCCGCTATCCTCCCAAGGAAGCGTTCAGGAGTCGCTCCGCGTTGCGACTATGCCGATTGACGAGTTGGCACGTCTCATCAACTGAACCTTTGCTGTCCGGCCAACGCCTGGTGATCCTCCATCCCCGGCTTATTGTGGGGGTGCGTAATCGGCCCCGAGAATCAGCGAGATATCGTATTCAGCTGCTGGCGCAGATCCTTGTACCACTGCTGACTCGGGAAGGTCCAGAAGACGAGCGATGTAATGAGCCGTGTACGTCTTGTCGGTGTGGGCGACAACCAGCGATTCCTCGACGTCCTGCCGGTCAGCATTGTCAGTATGCGCGACGTCTAGATTGCTCTCGCGGAGGCGCTCGGTGACGTCGGCAGCCAGTCCCTGTGTGAGGGTTCCGTTCAACACCTCGATGGTGGCAGCTTCCTCATCGAGTCGAGATTCTGGACCAGCCTCGTCGTCCGGGGCGGACTCTTCGGAGGTAAAGATCTCATCGCGCAGCTCGCGCATCCTGTCTCGCAGCAGGATCAACACCTTCGCCCCATCCTCTGTCTCGTGGGGTACCGTGTACTTCTCATCGACGACGCCGAACCGAACGTCGTCGAGATCCACCTGGCTGGCCAGCCGGGCGAGAGCGATGATCTGATCGAGCCTCAGGTCGGTCTCCACTGAATCCTGTACGGTTCGCCATACCTGGGGGGCCTGCGCTATCAGCGTCGGCAGCATGTCCAGCCGCGTCACCTTCTTGAAGATCGCGGTGAGGACTTGTTGCTGGCGTCTGGCCCGATCAAAATCGGCCCCTGAGGTGCGCCGTGTGCGGGCGTACCTGAGCGCCATCTCGCCGTCGAAATGGTGCTCACCGACCTCGATGTGCAACGGATCATAGCCATATGGGTCAGCGGGATCCTGAGATGGGTATTTGGGATCGTTGATCTCTTCTTCGACGTAGATCTCAATCCCGCCAATCTGATCTACAAGCTCAACGAAAGCGTTGAAATCGACACGCACGTAGTGGTGAATGTGGACGCCAAGGTTGTTCTCCACAGTCTTAGCCGCAAGCGCCGGCCCTCCGCCCGGGTAGTTGTCCCTCTGCCCGAAAACGTGAGCGGCGTTGATACGCTCGACGCCGTATCCCGGGATTGGGACCCAGAGGTCGCGAGGGATGGACAGCATTCCTCCGCTCTTGGTGACTGGATCGAGGGTCAAGACCAGCATCGTATCGGTACGGAAGTATCCTTCTTCCCCCGGACGCTGGTCAATGCCCAGGACGAGTATATTGACGCGCTCTTTCCCTTGCCAGACCAGGTCTGGGCTCGTCAGGTCTGGGGTCGGCGTGCCCGACTCGGTGCTGCCCCCGCCAGGGATGAAGGGAGGTGGGGAGTCGGAGGCAGCTATATATCGTCGCACCTGATCGAAGACGAACACCCCCGCCGCGGCGGAGATCACGACAAAGAGTATGACCAGGCCTGCGGTGAATAATCTCTCAACGATACTGCTCGAGCGGCTGATCTGTCCTGTGTTGCTTTGCACGACGCACTACCTCCGAGCACCTGTCCGAAACTGCCAACACAAACCGACCTTCCAGCCCGGGGTGAAACGCGATCACGTCTCGGAACGTCCTGCCAGAAGGTCGAGCACGATTATAGCACAGCGGGGAGCCGCAAGCAATCAGGGGAGTGATGCCACGTGCAGCTTGCCGCCGTCAAGCACGTAGAGCCGTCGCTCGCCTTCATTGACAGCCAGGGCTTCCAGGGCGGCGAAGGCGCCATCTGCGAGGAACTGTGCCTTGAAGCGGCCATCGGGATGAAGCTCGACCACGCGATTATGACTCCGATCGGCAACGTAGATGGTCCCTTGACCTCTCGGGTCAACGGCAAGCCCGGCGACTTCGCCGATATCTCCAGGCACCCCTCGAATCTCGAACTGCTGCAGCTCGCCTCCCAGGAACTTATCCACAGTCCCGTCGTTGTAGAGAATATAGATATGCCCGTCGATGGCCATGTCGACAGCTTTCGCCAATTCTTTATCGGGAGGTGTTTCGAAGTAAGGTTCTGGAGATCGGGGGTAGGCGTTGCCCTCGGGTCTGTAGCGCCAGATCTGGCCGCCGGTCTCAGCAGCGTCCAAGACGTAGAACTGTCCCTGATAAGTTCCCACTGCTACTGGCCTTCCGGGAAGTGGCGCGCTCAACTCGAGACGGGCAAGGTGAGGGGCACCGGTCTCACTTCTCCACGCCGGATCGTAGCTCACCAGTCCGCCGCCCTTCTCCAAGACCAAGAGGGCGCCTGACTGTCGACCCCCTTCACGCCCTGCCCAGGCGCAGTCGACAAGCTGACCAACTTCCTCCCCCGCGACCTGTTGACCGGTGCGCAGGAGGACGAGTACGTTCTCGCTCTCTGATCCCGCGCCGGGGCGATCCAGAGACACTCGGGCTCCCCAGCCGTCCGCCGAGTCGAGGACAAAGAGCACCTGATCGCTGGGAACGAGCCGGCGCTCCACATGACTCGAGCCGAAATCAGCCAGCTGACTGAGGGTCAGCCGCTCAATCTGGTCAATGTGGTCGAGTGCGTCTCGGACCTGTTCTCGCAGTGCCTGCGCGGACGGATCGCCAGGCTGGAGCGCGGCGGCGGTGTCGATCCGCTGCAGAGCTACCTGCCAATGGGCCCGTGCCTCCTCAGAACCGGCTTGGGCAGCCTGGGCCATGGCGATCTGCTCCTCAGCTTGCTGGATCGTGGCCTCAAAGCGGGACACTCTGGCGAGTTGTAGATAGGCCAGGGCGACGACAGCGATGACCAACAGCGGGATCCCCACGGCAACAGCTATCAGCACGTTACGATTCTCATCTGGGGGCGGGCGGCGATGGACGCGTCGATAGGCCTTCTGTTCTGCCCCAGGAAGCGTACGACGAATCGTCGTCGCTGTCGCGCCGATCAGCCATCTGCCTAGAGCGGTCACCCCGGCAGCGGCAGCTGCGACGGCGTGCCACACGTATCTGAGGCCGCGGGCCACGTGACCCAGGCTGCTTCCCAGCTTCTTGCCCAGCTCGCGCGCCAGCTTCTTGCGTGGTGCCTTTTGCTCTCGAACCGACGGTTGCTCCTTAGCGACAGGTCTCGGCTTGACAAGTCTCCTCTCGGCCACGTGGGCTTCGTGCTCAACTGGCTCACGCATGTTGCGCGGCTTTGGCTGCGCCCGCAAAGCAGGCGAACGCGCTTCGGAACGACGAGCCCGGGGGGATGCTGGGCCTTCGGGGGCCTTGGCGACTGAGGCGGGTTCCCAACGAGCGACGAGGGCAATGAAATCGGCGTTGGCGGCCAGTTGCTGCAATCCCGTCAGGACGCTGGTTACCTCGTCCCGGGGCAGCACGCGACGAAGCCCATCTTTGCCTACCGCTCGAAGGAGAGTGGGTGAAGCCAGCAAAAGGGTGTCACCAGTCGCCGCGAAGATGTGGTGGAGCCGCACGTCGGGCGCGGGCCCAATGCCCAGATGAGCCAGCTTCTCTCCACGGGGGAAACAACTGATTCTGTCTTCCTGAAGGATACACGCCGAGGCAGGGCCGGCCTGGAGGAGGAAGAGGTCCTTCTGACGCAGAACGGCGCACGCGAGCCCCCCGTAGCATCGATCGGAGGGCTCAGCGTTCAGATTATGCTCGAAGAGATGACGGTTGGTCAAAGAAGCCGCCCGTCGCAGAGCGGCGGTGACGCTGCCCACTGTAGACCAGTAGGCTTCTGCTATAACTTGATGAAGCTCCTGACACAGGTCGAGGGCTTCTGCGTTCGTGGGATGCAGAAAGAAGATGAGCTGGTCGTCGTGTCGGCTCCGCGCTGCCTTGTTCGGTGCCCTCAAGACCGTGGCGAAGGGTGCAGGGTCCCGGAGAGCTCCGTCGGCGAACCGGAGCGTCGAGACCGTCAACGCGATCGACGCTCTGGGAGCGTCATGGCGGATCGAGCTGTTCTCTATGGCTGACATTCAGGCCTCACTCCCACTCGATAGTGGCGGGAGGCTTAGAGGTTGCGTCATAGACCACGCGATTGATCCCAGGGACTTCGTTCACGATGCGGTTGCTGATGCGCGCCAGAAGGTCGTGATCCAACCGCGCCCAATCAGCGGTCATGAAATCCTCCGTGGTGACAGCGCGAAGGGCAACCACATGCCAGTACGTTCGCTCGTCGCCCATCACGCCGACGCTCCGTACCGGCAACAGGACAGCGAAGGCTTGCTGGATTTGATCTGCGTGAGCCGACGGCGTGGCCTCGCGCAACAAAGACGCCTCGCGAAGCTCCTCAAGCAGAATGGCGTCTGCTGCACGCAGTGTCTCCAGTCGCTCCCAGGTTACCTCGCCGATGATCCGGACGGCTAGCCCCGGGCCAGGGAACGGCTGTCGCCAGACAATTTCGTCGGGCAAGCCCAGTTCGGCCCCAACTGCCCGCACCTCGTCTTTGAAGAGGTAGCGCAGTGGCTCTATCAGCTCCAGGCTCATGTCCTCTGGCAGGCCGCCTACATTGTGGTGAGTCTTGATTCGTGCCGCGGCTTGTCGCTCCGGCCCTCGGCTCTCGATTACATCTGGGTAGAGTGTGCCCTGCGCCAGGAAGCCGACGTCGCGCAGCCGTGATGCCGCCCTTTCGAAAACCCGAACGAAGCGTTCGCCGATGACGCGGCGTTTTCGTTCCGGATCGGTCACCCCGCTCAGGGCGTCGAGGAACTCTTCTGTCGCGTCAACCGGCAGCAACTCCACGCCAAGCTGATCCTGAAATGTCCGCACGACCTGCTCTGGCTCGCCCTCCCGAAGCAACCCGGTGTTGACGAAGACGCACGTCAGCTGATCGCCAATCGCCCGATGGACCAGCGTGGCGGTCACCGAGGAGTCGACCCCACCGCTGAGGCCGCATACGACGTGGGCGTCGCCGACCTTACTGCGTATCGTCTCCACCGAATAGTCGATGAACGACGTTGGAGTCCAGCTCCGTGCACAGCCGCATACGTCAAGGGCGAAACGACGCAGGATCTCGCGGCCTCTCTGGGTGTGCACGACCTCTGGGTGGAATTGAAGGCCATAGAGCCCTCGTTTCACGTCGCCAATCGCCGCGACGGGAGCGTTTGCGCTGCGCGCGAGCACCTCGAAGCCAGCGGGTACAGTCTCGACCCGGTCGCCGTGGGACATCCAGACCTTGAGATGTGGCGTCTCAGATCGCAGCGCTCCGAAGAGGGGGGTCTTTGGACCGGTGAGGGAGATCTCCGATGAGCCGTACTCATCCCTGACGGCAGAGGCAACATGCCCTCCAAGATGATGGGCCAGCAATTGCATCCCGTAGCAGATGCCCAGCACCGGCACCTCTTGCGTAAGCACATAGCCTGGTAGCCGCGGTGCCTCACAGGCATAGACACTGGAGGGTCCCCCCGACAGGATGAAGCCTTTAGGACTCAAGCGCAGAACGTCCTCAGCAGGTGTGTTCCAGGGGAAGAGCTCGCAGTAGACGTCGGCCTCGCGCACACGCCGGGCGATCAGTTGAGTGTACTGCGAACCGAAGTCGAGGATGGCAATTGCATCGCGACTCACGCTAAGGCCTCCGCTTCATCACAGGGAAAGTCCAGCTTCACTATACCAGGGTGATCTGCCCGTCGGTCATGTCGCTGACCACAGCCAGGGAGACGATGGGTGCTCCAAAGGCTTCCAGCTCCGCACGTCCGCCTTCAAACGCTTTCTCAATCACGGTACCGATACCGACCAACTCCGCTTCGGCGTGCTCGATTAGGCGCACGAGCGCCGAGATTGTCGCCCCGGTGGCCAGAAAGTCGTCGACCACGAGCACACGGTCGCCGGGGCCCAGGAACTCCGTGGAGACCATCAGGAAAATGTCTCGGCCCTTCGTGTGTGAAGGGGCGACCTCGACGAACACAGGACCTGTCATCGTGACGGGTCTCGTCTTCCGCGCATAGACGACGGGCACGCTCAATGCCTGCCCGGTCGCAAGGGCCGGGGCGATGCCCGAAATCTCGGCGGTGAGCACCTTGTTGATGGCCACTTCGGCAAATCGGCGCGCCATCTCCTGGCCCACGTCGAGCATCAGGCCCGGATCGATCTGATGGTTGATGAAGCTATCGACCTTGAGAATCCCGTTTCCCAGGTCTCTGCCCTCGGTCAGGATTCGCTGTTTGAGTTCCTGCATCGAATTCCCCCTACGGTCCCATCGTTAAGACAGCCTGGTCAGACAAGCCGGACTCCATGAGCGGCCGCAATCTCCTTCGCCTGCATTTTACATGACACACCTGCAGCTGGCAAGCAACTGCATCGACTCAGCGCCGGTTTTCGGGGCCGCGGGCGGGTGTTCTCGTCGTAAACTTGCGGCTAGGGACCAAACGGTCTATAATTCAGTTCGCTTACCTCGACGTCTCAAGGAACGATCACGACAGAATCCATCGCGGCGAGCAATCGGAGCGTGGAGTTTAGAGTTATGGACAAGTTGATGAAATACTTTACTAATGCGGCACGGAGAGCACTGAAATTGGCCCAGCAAGAGGCCAAGCGAATGCATCATCCCAGAATTGGCACCGAGCATCTCTTGTTGGGACTATTGCACGAAGACGCGGGAACGGCGAGCCAGGTACTGCGGCAGCTCGGGCTCCAGTCCCGTGACGTCGAGCACTGGGTCAAGCGGCTCAGCACGATGCGAGAGCACGCCTCTCTACTCAAGCAGGACCTTGACCTTACGCCTCGTACGCAACGCGTGCTTGAGCTGGCAAAGGAAGAGGCACAGCATCAGGGGGCGCCCAGAATCGACACCCATCATATCTTGCTGGGTCTCGTCCGCCAAGGAGATGGTACCGCGGTCGACATCCTGAATCAGCTCGGTGTGACGGACGACCAGGTCCGTCGCTACACAGAGCAGGTCGTGCAACAAGAGCCTATTTTTATCGGGGAGAAAGAGGATCGCAAGTCTTCCAAGACGCCGGCGACGGACAAGTTGGCCGTTGACCTCACTGCTCTGGCGGAGCAGGACAAGCTGGACCCGGTTATCGGTCGGCAGAGAGAAATCGAGCGTGTGGTGCAGATTCTGGCGCGAAGGACCAAGAACAACCCTGCGCTGATTGGTGAGCCTGGGGTCGGGAAGACGGCTATCGTCGAGGGGTTAGCGCAGCGGATTGTCACCGGCGAGGTTCCCGAGCCCTTGCTCGACAGGCGCCTCCTCCAGTTTGATATTGGATCTTTGGTGGCCGGGACGATGTATCGGGGACAGTTCGAGGAGCGTCTCAAGAAGGTCTTGGACGAGCTTAAGGAGAGCGACTGCATCCTGTTTATCGATGAGGTACACATGCTGGTCGGGGCTGGTTCGGCCGGTTCCTCGATGGATGCGGCGAATATCCTCAAGCCTGCCCTGGCCCGTGGGCAACTCCAGTGCATCGGTGCCACCACGCTCGGCGAGTATCGCAAGCACATTGAATCGGATGCGGCGCTGGAGCGACGCTTCCAACCGATCACGGTCGAAGAGCCTACGGTTGAAGAGACAATCAGGATCCTTGAGGGTATCCGGGAGCCGTATGAACAGCACCATCAGCTGCGCATTACCGACGAGGCTCTCGAAGCCGCGGCTCGGCTGTCCAGCCGGTACATCACCGATCGATACCTGCCGGACAAGGCGATCGACCTGGTTGACGAAGCTGCCTCTCGGGTGCGTATGTACAAGACCCCGCACGCTCAGAACTTGCGGAAGATCTTCAGCGATCTGAAGGACGTGCAGGAAGCCAAAGAACGAGCCGTTGACGAGCAGCGTTATGAGGAGGCTTCCGCGCTGCGGGATCGGGAACTCGATCTGCAGGAGGAGTTGGAGATTATCCGGGCTGATCGGCAGGTGAATCTGTTCAAGAACGGTGTAGCCGTTGGTCCAGAGGACATCGCCGAGGTTGTGGCTATGTGGACCGGCGTCCCGGTGACCCAGCTGCATAGCGATGAGCAAGAGCGGTTGCTGGAGATGGAGGATGCGATCCACGAGCGCATCGTTGGACAGGACGAGGCAGTCACGGCAATCTCGAAGGCCGTGCGCCGCGCGCGGGCGGGGTTGAAGGATCCGAGCCGTCCTATTGGGTCTTTCATCTTCCTCGGGCCCACGGGGGTGGGGAAGACGGAGCTGACCAAGGCGCTGGCCGAGTTTATGTTCGGAAGCGAGGATGCCCTGCTCCAGCTGGATATGTCTGAGTTCATGGAGCGCCACAACGTCGCCCGGCTGGTTGGCGCCCCGCCGGGGTACGTAGGGTACGACGACGCGGGGCAGCTTACGGAGACGATTCGCCGGCGTCCGTATTCCATTGTCGTGCTTGACGAGGTCGAGAAGGCTCATCCTGAAGCCTTCAACATGCTTCTGCAGATCATGGAAGAGGGGCAGCTCTCGGACGCGCGAGGACGCAAGGTGGATTTCAGTAACACGATCCTCGTTATGACCTCCAACGTCGGAGCCGAGATGATCAAACGGCAGACGAGTATGGGCTTCGCCACCCCTAAGAACGGATCGGTGGACTATCGCGACTATGAGGAGATGCGTGATAAGCTGTTGAGGGAACTCAAGCGCACGTTCCGACCAGAGTTCCTCAACCGGGTAGACAAAGTCGTCGTCTTCCACGCTCTGACAAAGGAGCACATCGCCAAGATTGTGGGTCTGGAGCTGGATAAGGTGCGGAAGCGGCTGTTGGAATCCGGCCTCCAGATGAAGGTGACCGACGAGGCCAAGGCGTTGTTGGCCAAGGAGGGATACAGCGAGGAGTACGGCGCACGGCCGCTGCGGCGGGTCATCCAGAACGAGGTCGAGAATGCGTTATCCGACGCGATCCTGGCGGACGACTTCGCAGAAGGGGCTGCGGTGGTGGTGGACGTGGAAGGGGAGGACTTCGTGATCCGTGAAGCCAAGCCGGAGGAAGAGCCGGAGAGTCCGAAGGAGCCGGTACCGGCCTGACCCTTCGAGACGTGAATGGAAAGAGGGGCCACCGATGCCATCGGTGGCCCCTTTTGCTTTGGATGGCTGGCTAGTCTGTAGGGTAGACTCTCTCCACCAGAGGTACGATCACGTGCCAGTCGTATCGCCGTTCCACAAAAGCGCGGGCGGTCTTTCCCACTGCGGCACGACGGTCCGGCGACCGCAACAGGCCGATCACGCGCTCAGCGAAGTCAGTCGGCGTGTCGGCCAAGACCAGCTCGTCGCCGTTAGTGACCGGGTATCCCTCCGCCCCCAGACGCGTGGCGACGATCGCCTTTCCCATGGCCATGGCTTCCAACAGCTTGAGCCGGGTCCCCCCGCCCATGCGCAGCGGCGCTACATAGAGCGTCGCATCGGCGATGTAGGGCCGCACGTCCTCAACCCGGCCAGTCAGCGTCACGCTTGGGTTTCTCTTCAACGGGTCCAGACGCCGGTGAGGCCGCTGCCCGACGACGGTGAAATGGACGTCGGGGATCTCCGCTTGTATCAGGGGCAACGTCTCTCTCGCGAACCACAGCACAGCGTCGACGTTCGGTCGGAAGTCCATTGTCCCGGTAAAAACCAGTGAGTCCTTTCCACTGGGCGTCTCGACGGGGCTGGGACGATACCGGCTCGTGTCGATTCCATTGGGGACCACACTTGGGTCGAGCTCAGGGACCAGCCTTCGCAGAGCATCCGCATCTGCCTCCGAGACGGCCAATACCTGGTCGGCGCGCCGACAGACCTGGGCCTCGTAGTGACGTAGCCGCAACCACTGCACGCAGGAATAGGCTGCTCCTGTCCAGCGAGCGGGCGAGCGCAAATCGGTGAAGAACACCCGTCGCTGAAGGACATATTCGCAATTGTGGTCATCGAAGACGACCAGGGGGTCCTGAGCGACTGCGTCGATGACATCGATATAAGGGGCCAACTCAATCCCCTCGATCTGCACAACGTCGAAGGACTCTCGCGCCAGCCAGTCAGCCAGCCGCTGAGCGTAGACGTCTGACTTGAGGCGCAGTGCCATGTCTGGGCGGCGGGTCGCGAGCATGTCCCGCAGTCGCTCGCGCAGCGACCGCCCCGGCTGGGGTACGGTCTTCACTTGCTCACAGGCATCGACGAGCGGCTGTGGAAGCCCTGTGTCCTCTTCTGGCGCACGGAACGAGAGCAAGCTCAGTTCGTGTCGCGGCGCGAGTCCGTGGATCAACCCCCAGTTGCGTAACGCGGTGCCCTTCTGAGGTGGGTACGGCAACTGAGGCGTGAGGAACAGAATCCTCATCGACTGAGTACCTCACGATAGACATCCAGCGTCTCCTGAGCCACGCGCTTCCAGCTGAATCTAGAGGCCCTCTCCAGTCCCAGCTCTCGCATCCTGTCGCGGAGCGACTCCTCCGTCAGAACACGCTGTAATGCCCGTGCGATGTCATCGGGATCTTCGGGGTCGATGAAGACCCCTGAGTCCCCCACCACCTCGGGCAAAGACGCCCGGTCTGCGACGACGACTGGCGTGCCACAGGACATCGCTTCTAAGGGGGGTAGACCAAACCCCTCGTAAAATGAAGGGGTCGCCAGGACGCTGGCCGCGTTGTAGAGCCCTGGCAGATCAGCATCGGGTACCCCATGCAGAAAGCGGACCTGCTTGCTCAAATCCAACGTCTCGACGCGATCGAAGATCTCTTCATACAGCCAGCCCTTGCTACCCACGAGGACCAGCGGCTGGGCTGTCACGTCCTCGTCCAGGAGAATTCGATAGGCACGTAACAGGCCGGGGAGGTTCTTTCTCGGCTCCAGGGTCCCCACGAACAGGAGGAAACCAGGCTCGAGAGCGTACCGCGCGGCAACTTCGCGCGCGTCCTCGTCCGAAACCGGGTGGAAAGAGGGATCTGCGGCCAGGTGAACAACCGTGACCTTTTCGCATGGGACTCCGAGGACCGAGGTGAGGTCGGTCTTCGTGGCCCGTGAGTCGACCAGAATGTGGTCCGTGCGCCGGACAGCCCACTCAATCTGATCGTTGTAGTATCGACGGCTCTCAGCCGTGAGAAACCGCGGGTAGTAGAGGAAATTGAGGTCGTGGATCGTGATGACCGAGCGATCGTAACCGAAGGCTGGAGGTATGAAGTCTGGGGTGTGCAACAGGTCCAGACCCAACCGGGATATCTCTATGCCCAGCGCCCAGCGCTCGAAACGATGGTGAGAAGGTGTCCAGCAGGGGACGGGGCGGAAGTTGGAGCCTGATGGCGATACCTCACGATCGTTGCGGCTATACAGGATGCGATAATCCGTCTCGCCGTCCAGACCTGCCAGGGCGTCCACTAGATGGACGACGTAGCTGCGGATTCCACCGTGGGAGTAGTAAGCAATCCGAGCGTCAATGCCAATTCGCATACCAGATTCCGACGGAATTATAGATGTCTCATGTCGCCTGTCAATTGGTCGGGGGGCGTGTTTGTCTTAGGGTGAAAGGCGTGAAGGAGGATCATACCGGGGGGAGGGGCGGATGCTGATCGACGGTTCCGTCGTCGATTCGTCCGGTCGCTCCCACGTGCCTGTCGTCAAGCTGAGCTTCGCCCAGGCACCGCCGAACCTCTTTGACGCACTGCCTCGAAGAGGATGATCGCCGCGGCCATCGCTGCGTTGAGTGACTCGACCGCCGGCCTGATGGGGATAGAGACACGACCGTCGGCGAGCTCCCGGGCCTTCTCCCCGGCCCCGTGAGCCTCGCTCCCAATGATCAGTGCCGCGGGACGCGTCCAATCGACCTCTGTGTACCGCCTTCGTGCGCCACCCGCCGCCAGCCACACGTCGCACTCGGCGACTGCTTGGGCAATGATGTCCCAGTCGGCATCTCCCATCGGAAGACGAAGGTGGGCCCCCATGGCCGATCGTACCACCTTCGGGTTCGTGAAATCGACCGTCCCAGGTGCCAACAGGACCTGCTCCACGCCAGCGGCGAGGGCAGTGCGAAGGAGGGTTCCCAGGTTGCCCGGGTCTCGCAGACGGTCGACGATCACCGCAAGTGTGAGGGGGTCTGGAGCCGAAAGCCGGGGGATAGGCAAGACGACGAGGATGCCCTGGGGCGTCACGGTGTCCGAGCAGTCGTCCATCACCGATTCGCTCACGGCGTAGCAGGGCGCGTCCAGGGCCTGCAGTGTGACCAGCAGGGCCTTGCCCCGAGGCTCGTTGGCGAGGGTCTCCGTGTAGAACACCAGGGTTGGGACGAGGCTGGCGCGAACCACCTCCTCAACCAGTCGCACGCCCTCCAGCACGAAGCGCCGATCACGGTGGCGGGTGCTGCTCTGGCTCTGCAGCTTTCGTACGTACTTGACTCTATCGTTGCTTGAGCTGGTGATCATCTTACTGAGACTCCGGCGTCTCGTGCCCTTTCTTCAGGCCGGTCAGTCTCTCGACACCGTAGACGATCCCTCCGGCGAGACCCGTTGCCAGAGTGATACCATTGAGCGTTATCCCAAGGGCCACAGCCGCGCTCTCGTCGACACCGACTGGGGCGAAGAGGGCTGTGCTCACGGCTTCGCGCACACCCCAACCGCCAATGGAAGGAATGAGACCCGAGATGGACAGGATCGGGGTCACGACGAAGAAGTATCCCAAACCCGTACCTATACCCACTGCCTGCGCAGATAACCAGTTGATGAGGATGTTGAGGATATTGAACCCCAATGAGACTGCGGAGGCACCAGCTACTGCCTGCCACCCACAGGCAGTCACTGCGGCATACGTCTTGGCGAGAGGACCTTCGCCCGAGAGGGATACTGCATCCGGCAGCCAGGCAGAAACCCTCCGCAGCAGGCGGCCCTCTAACACCAGTACCCCCGCTGCCAGTCCCGTGCCGGACACAATGACCAGGAGCCACGCCAACCATGGCGCGATGCGCGTGGCGACGAACGGGAGTGCTGCCAGTCCTATGACAAAGAGAATGAGCAGGCCGATCATGCGATCAAGTAGGACGGTACCGACGGCGGCTGGTGAGTCGGTGTCCTCGGTCAACTCCAGCGCTCGCATCACGTCACCGCCAAACTGAGTGGGAAGGAAGCTGCTGAAGAACTGCCCGGCGAAGTAGAGGCGGACCAGTCGAGAGAACGGAACGCTGGGGTCGAGACTGCGGAGCAAGAGGATCCAGCGGTAGGCGCGAATGACCAGGCTGGCAGCGAAGAGGAGGAATCCCGCCAAGACGTATCGCAAGTCGGCTCGGCTCAGGACCCTGAACGTCTCATCTGGGGTTACGATCTTCCAGAACAAGAAGATCAGCGCACCCGCGCTGATCAGTATGCGCAGTCCGTTCAGCGTCCTTCTGTTCATGCGAGAGCCCAGGGGACGGGACTTGGCAGCACGGGGCTTCGGCTTGTCATCTGGCGTACATCACGCAGAAGGGGAGGCCCCGGCGCCTCCCCGTCTATGACAATGAAACCCACGCTAGTCTATCAGCCTGACTCTGAAGTTGTCGAACTCTGGTTTAGAGGGGGTGAACTCGTAGGTCGTGGCCCCCACGCCGAAATAGCGGTCAGCACCATAAGACCAGTCGGTCCACGTGCCTAGCGCCACGTTGTTAACCCACACAGTGATTTTGCCCTCTTTGCGACGGATCTTCCAGTGATCCCGGGATGCGTCATCCCCTGCCTGGCACTTGATGTCCGTGGCGTGCGACCACCCCTCCAGGTAATTGTCGTCGCGGTCCTTGACAATGGAATAGGCACAGTAGCCTTCGTAGCTGTAGCGAACCTGAACAGCGTAGTACTTCTCGAACGACTTGTCGGATCCAAAGAAGATCTGGTAGGTGTTCCAGAAGTTGGACGAGAACCAGCGCGCGTCTAGCGTAATCTCGTAATCCGCTCCTGGCACCTTTACGTTCGGGCCGAACCGCGCAAAGGGTTCACCGTCATTTCGGCGTGCGATGAGATAGCCGTCTCCTCCGTCGTACTTGCAGTCGGACCCTGGGCATGCGGGGTGTTCATAAGGACGCACCCGATACAGAGCTCCGCGCGTTCTGGTCCACTCTCGCGGCCACCCACTCTGGTAGTCGCTGAAGTCATCGAAGTAGTAGAAGACTGTCGTCCGTACCACGTTACTCCACGGGCCTGGTCCATATGTATTGTGGCCCCGCACCCGGTAGTAATACGTCCCGCCATCCTTATTGGCGAAGCTCTTCGATGACGAGGGGGCGGTGATCTGGAAGTCAGTCACATCTTGGGTGAAGCCCTCGTTCCTCGCCTCCTGCAACGTGTACGAGAACACCGGGGGCTCGGCGTAATCATAGTCCCAGTTGACAGTGTAGTCTCTCTGCCGGTCTGGGTTCGATATTTCATGCAGGATCGGGGCATAAGGTATAGGTGGCCACCGCCTCGCGATAAGGGGCATGTAGATCAAGCCCCCACCGAGGCGTGTCTTCCAGGAGTCTGTGATCAACTCGCCGGTCCCGGTGACTTCAGCCACATTGACGATATCCGCCTCTGTCTCTGACGAAATCTGGGCGCTAAAGGTGATCCACACGTTGCCGGCCAGGCTGGGTGCGTGCCAGGTGATCACGCCATTGCTTGCCCCGAAGGTTCCAATGTGGTCGCCGAAGCTGTCGACAGCCGTGAGGCTGTCGGCGACGTAGGTGAGTTGGGTGGGCAACTCGTCCGTGAGCCAGGCGGACGTTGCGTCGGCTCCGAGCTTCCCGATGCTGATGGTGTAGGTAAGGGTGTCTCCAGCGTCTGCGAAGTCCGTGTTTGCGTATTTCTCTACAGTCACTCCTGCGCCCATCGGGTCTGCCGCTGGCTTCGCTCGGACCGGGAGTCGAACGAACAGAAGCAAGCCTACGACGAGCGCGAGCCCACAGGCACCGCTCATCAACATCCACGTGGCACGCCTGATTGATGTCGTACTCGGTTTCATCTCTGTATTCCTTTCCCGTGAGCACCATTCGCCGGCCATGGTGCTACGAGGCTGGTGTGGCTCTATCAGAAGCGTCTTGGCTTGCAGGAGGCAAGCTGTGACGGGGTCAAGTGACGCGATTCTACTATGGGATGGACCTCTTGTCAACGTCGGTGTCTGGGCTGAGATCGATCCATGTCACTCGAGGTTGAGGAGCAGCTGATGACGGCCACTCTGACCATGAGACGGCCTGGTTTTGTTAAGGATAGGCCAGTGGGGTCCCTGGTTTTGCCCGGCATGACCGCTACAGTGGCAAGGGTCAAGCAGCGCTTCGTGGCCGAACAGCTATCGCACCGTGACACGTTGAAGCACCAACCGATCGCCAAGCACGAAGCCTGCTTCGTCGACAACCATCAGCCGCTCCATCGTCTGCGAATGGTAGAGACCGGCTTCCAGCCAGTGAGGTCCCTCTCGAGTGTGCTCGTCAATTGTGAAGCGATAGACCTGGGCGATGACGGCGCCAGGTTCCCAATGCCAAGGGGGGACGTCAAAGCCATCGTATTGACCGACGACGTTATTCTCTTGGTCGAGGAGGTGGACGAAGCTTGCGATTGGCTCATAGACGGGCTTGTGGACACGCCAGTAGAGGCTGACATGAACCTGGTCCTCAGGCGCCAACCTATCGTCCACCAGTTCATACCCCAGCATCGTCGCTACGTCTTCGAAACGAGACGGCAGCGTCACAGGGCGCTCTGTCTCAAGGTCGAGCGACGCCGTTGACTGCGCTTCAATCTGTGAGAGCTCCTCCTCTACCCAAGGGCCTCCTACAGCCTGGTAAAGCCTGTACGTTGAAGTCTTTGACGCGGGCGAATCCGTGTGCCGCTCGAGCAGCTCAGTCGCGTCGCCCATCCATCGTGCAAAGAGCCTCTGGTCGGGTTCCGCGAAATCTGCGAGCAGATAGCGTCGGACACCACTGGCAGGGGGCAGGATCAGCGCTCTATCGGCGTCGAACCAGCGCAGTTCGATAGCCTTCCGATGGAGGACCCGCTTGGCGAGCAGCAGGTGACGGTCATCAGGGAAGGGTTCAGAGATCCAGAGCGGCCCCTCCAGGTTGCTGTGATTGAGGTCACGGAACGCCTCGGTAAGAGAAGCTTGATAGATCTCGCGCACCTCTGGTCGAGCTGTCCACACGAAGAACGAATCGCGGAACGTGACCAGGCCGTTGAGCGGTATGAGGACCACGACCAGGACGGCACCGAGCCTGGCAAGGCTTCGACCCGTGCGCAACGCGACCCAGTCGCAGATGGCCACAGCGCCAATTGCAGGGAAGACCGCAACCACGGGCAGGGTGCCTATTCCGCGCACGAAGCTTGGCGCTTCGGGGGTAAGGACGGAAGGAGCAACCCCCAGGAGCAGCCACAGAATCAGGAGGGCGTGGCGCGGTTGCCGCCAGTGGGCGACGCTCAGCGCAAGACCCAGGATGGCTATGGCTCCGAGCAGTGGGCCAAACACCGGGCGCTCTGCGATGTTATAGCGCCAGTTTGGATCACCTGTCACCAAGAACAGGCCCGCTGTATTCAGAGCCTGCTTCGCAAAGGGAACGAGGTTTCCGGCCAGCAGTTGGTCAACGACGCCCCCCAACTGATCTAGGCGTGTCTCGGGTGCGCCTGGGTGGACCTGCATCTCGTAGATGAAGGGGGCAGCGACCAGGGATGCCATCACTAGCGTCACGAGAGCGATGCGCCCAAGCTGGCCGAGGGGGATGGCTCCCAGCAATCCCAGGTAGACCAACAGCATCGGCAGCAGAATGGCTAGGCCTCGAGCAGCGGTGAACGTATACCAGGTGAGCCCCGTCAACGCTCCGCCTCCAACCAGCCATCCCCAGTGTGCAGTAGTCCGAGTTCTGAGGGTCCTGTCCTCGTCCAAAGCCAGACCTCGCCAGAGGCAGATGATGGCGCCGGTGAAGGTCAGTGGCAGCGTGATACCGCGGAGGGCCACCCGGCTGAAGAATAACGGCCACCAGGTCACCGCGAGCACACCGCTGGTGAAGAGCGCGATACGCCGCCCAAAGAGACGACGCGTCAGACGGTGCGCTACGGGGATAAGCAGCAGACCCGCGAAGCGCGTCACGAGGCGCGCCCCGAATGGGGTGAAGCCCCATACTGGCATAACGAGCGCCAGCAGATACATAAAGAGCGGCTCGGCGCTGTAGCTTATCGTCCAGTGGATAGGTCGTTCTCCCTCGACGATCATCTCGCCGAGATCCATCATCCGGAGCTCGTCGTGCGACGGCCCCGGCGGCATGGTGCAGGGCGCATAGAAGCGGAAGAAAGTCGCGACGACAAGGGTCGCGACCATCAGCCAAAGCTCGAGGTGGGGACCAGGGGCTGTCTCCGGTCGGGTGGGTGGAGTCATGGCGCTTCGACTCGATAGATGAAGATGGTGTAGCCGACTCGATCGTCGGGCGGATGCCTCCGGAACCACGCGTACAGGTCTGGGTCGGGAAGCGCTGCTCCTACCAGATTGGTCACGCTTATTGCGTAAACCCCCGGCTCTGGTTGATCAGGATTGAAGGGCGGATCTTGCCACATCGTGAACCCATGAGGGACGCCGACCAGCAACTGGTGCTCTATGCCGTAAGCCTCCGGCGGAGCGCTCCCAAACCAGCTCAGCTTGACCCGCTCAACGTTTCCGTGCACCATCCACTTCCGCAGCTCTTTCAGATCCTGGCCCCAATCGATGTTGGAATCGACGAGGATGCGCCAGCCGTTCTCTGGGCCGCCACCGAGGGGACTGAAGTAGGCGAGGAAGTGAGGATAGATCGAGACGGTGCTCGCTGTCAGCCAGGCGGCGAGGACGATACTTACAAAGCGGCATAAGTCAACCTGTGAGGACTGATGCGCCAGAAAGCGAAAGGCAGAGGGTTGAGCAAGGCGACCAACATGGATGGCGAGGAAAGGCAGGATGGGCAATAAGTGCCGATACCCCAGGTTGAGACGAGCGGTCATGAGGATTAGGAAGAAAGCCAGCGGCGGAAACCAGACGAACAGGTCGTCGCGGCTCGGTTGCAGAATCATCACTAGGCTTGCGACGAGCAGGCCGAGCAGAGTGGGCAGGGGCGTCTTGACCGCGAAAGCGACCGGGAAGTAGTACCACCAGCCTTCGGTGCTGATCCGGCCCAGCAGGTAAGCCGGTCGACCCCCGGCGGCGAGACTTAGTATGGCTTGCACACCCTCGAGGTAAGGCGGTGCTGGCGCTGGGACGCTGATGCCTTCGAACGGTCCTACCTGGAAAAGGTAGCTGCCCCAAATCACCAGTAGCGCCAGCGTCGCCACCGCCGCGCCGAGGGCCAGACGGCGCAGCAGGTGACGCGCGCGGTGTGAGCTGTGGCGCATCCCATCCAGGAGGAACGTGAGGCCCAGGATGGGACCGAAGACCAGTGCCGAGAGCTTGGCGGCGAAAGCGAGCCCCAGTGCCAAACCGGCAGCCAGGACGCGCCGTGGAGAGAGTTGCCGCGAGAGCCGCCAGAACGCATAAGCAGCCAGGAGGATGAAGAAGGTGGCACCCAGGTCTGTCGTCGAGAGCCGCTCATGGGCCAGGATATTGGGATCCAGCCCACAGAAGGCAGCCGCAAGCAGTCCACCCCACGCACCGAAGCGCCTGCGCGCCCAACGGAAGACAAGGGAGGTCAGCAACAGCCCCAGTCCGATGATGGGCAGGCGGGAGAGGAAGACGATGGCGTCGGGATCCTGGTTGGCATGCCACAAGAAGTTGTCGGCGAAGTGGTACCATTCCGCAACCTCCCACCACTCGTCGAGTGGCAGACGGAGATCGAGCAGGAGGTGGGAGGGCAGCGCGCTGAGGACGTTGACCACCGGCGGATGCTCGATGTTCAGGCGTGGATCGCCGGTACCCAGATAGGCAGCTCCCCGGGCAATGTGGTTTTGCTCATCCATTGTTGGCGATTTTTGTATCGCACTGGTGAGGCACAGGCCGAAGGAGATCAGCAACAGGAGGACGATGAGGAACCGCGGAGCCATACAATGCTTCATGGAAACCGTAGGGCTGCCTTGCTGTCAGTCCTGTGTCCGTTGTTCAACGCGCACGGATGTCAGAACAACTCGCTCGTCAGCCAACTGCCTGCCAGCCGCGTCATAGACGGGTAGGCGGTGCATACTCTCTGGATCATACATCCCTAGTGAGACCTGATACTCGCCCGGGGGCATATCGTCCTCTAGCTTTATCTCGTAGCTGTCCTCGATGAGTTCGCCGGGCCGCCAACTCGGCGTCTGGCGGACGCCTGCGAGGGGAAAATCGTCTCGCTGTGCGGCCAACTCGCCGGTCTGGGACAGGATGTGGCAGAAGACCTTGTAGCTTCTCTCGATGTCGCCGTTCGACATCCAGACTGGCACGACGGTCAGTTTGTCGCCCGGAGCGAGCACCTCGGTGCTGATGCGCACGCGGTCCAGCTGGATATGCTCACCAAATTGGCAGTTCACTTCGTACTCGGGCCCGCCAGCGGCTGGCTTTGCCGGTGGCGCGCCATAGACCCAGACGTAGGTGACACCCCCAAAGGTCACCGTCCACAGAGGCTCCTCCTGCCGGTCGAGATGCCACATCTCCTCCCACGCCTCGCTCCCGAGACGACGCATTACCTGGTTAACGTAGTAGATCCGGTAGTTGGCACGGGGGTCGCTTATGTTGCTGGTTGCACCCACGAAGTTGCGCCGAAAGATGGAAGCGCTGCGTCTATAGAGGCCTGCCCTGGCACGTTGTGCTCGAGGTAGGGTGTTCAGGTATTGCCCCGCCAGATCTAGTCCCTCTCCTTGATCTTGGAGCGGAAGGATGTACTGCGCCACCCGCGTTCCACCCAGCAGACGGTTGTGAAGTGTACCGTAGTAGGGATGACGCGGCAGCACCAAGACCGCCTGCAACACGAGCACTCCGCCTACTATCGCCGACGGCAACCAATCCAGTCTCTGCCAACGGCGGACTCGGGTCACCGAATCCGCTGTCCGCGCTACGCCCAGCGCCGCCAGCATGTCCAGTGCCGGGAAAGCGGGCAACAGATAAACTAGCTCCTTTCGCGCACTCAAGCACATTTGGGCTGTGAAGAAGGCAGCGTATGCTGCGAACAACCATACCATCCCGTTTCCCTTACCTCGCCGCAGTTGACGAGCCTCGAAGAGGATCGCAGCGCACAGCATCGGCAGCGTGACCAGGGTCGTCTTCCACGCGATAGTCGCTAGATAGAAAAGTGGGCCAGGGTCTTCGTGGGTGACCCCGCCGACGAAGAAGACAGGGTTGTAGTGCGCGGTCCCAATGTGAAACAGGACTCTCGCTGCTATCTTGCGCAGTGTACTCACCGGTTCGACCCACATTGCTGGCCAGAGCGCGACAAAGACCACACAGGCAACCATGCCCCAGAGCAGCATGACGCGGGTTGTCTCCCAGAATGGGTGCGTCCATCGCTTTTGTCCCGATCTGATATGAGGCAGAACATTGTGTGTCCCTACTACCAGGGCTGCGTAGGGGATGAGGAAGCAGGAAGGACTCTTGCTGAGAAATGCCAGCCCGGCGAACGCGCCGCTCAAGATCAGATCGAGCGACCTGGAATGGCGAAGGAAGTTGAGCAAGAACAGGGCACTCGTGAGCATGAACGTCGCCAACAGGGCATCTACGTGAAGCACTTTGCTGTGGGGGATGTAGAAAGGGTCCAATGCGAGCAGACAACTACCTGCAAATGCGACCTTGGGCTCAGTGATGCGGCTGAGCAGCACGTATGACAGGCCAATGCACAGGGCAATGACGACAGCCAATGGGATTACGCCTGCTGTGACCGCGTCGTTTAGGACGCCGGGCTTGGTCGGCGCGGTGCCCAACAACTGATCAGTTGACAGCCCTTTCTGCCAGGCATAGAGCCTCACGCCGATGCTGGAGAGCCACATCGTAGACACGCCAGGGTGATAGCGCTGATACGCTTCTGCCCAGTCCTGCGCCAGCAGCGCATCGCTAAATCGAACAGCGCGGGTGTACCACTGCATTGGCCGGGAGACCGGGTAGACAGCACGTGGCAAGAAGGCTAACAGAAAGATGAAGACAGAGACGGCCCACGGGGGCAGCCAGTGACGCTGTTGTTTGTCTTGTGCCATCCTAAGCACCTTCTAGAACTTCGATCAATCGGGCCGAATGCGAACCATCGTGCTCAGGGTGCCTTCGCCTCATCGGGTGATAGAGACAATCGCTCAAAACCGGCGACGGAGAGCCGTGACCCGGAGGAGGGATTATACAGGCCGACTTGTGGGCTGAAAAGCCCAGGGGCAACCGGCTCGGAGGACGCTATAAAGTGCTTCTGTACGACCAAGTCCCCAGGGGCCCATCCCTGCGGGGGGCTGCCCAGGCCGTCGTGTTGACCAACTTGGTGACCGGTCTCGTCCACCAGATGTACGAAGATTTTGAGCCGAGTGGATGGCGGATCCTCAACGCGCCAATATGTCAGCAGCTTGAGAGTGCCGCCATTACTCTGGAGCCACTCATAGCCGAGGAAAACAAGGTGGCCGCCGAAGGAGGCCGGGAGCTCCACCACCGAGCCGTCGGGCAAAGCAGCCTCATCCGCTAGAAGCTCCAGATTGCGCTCCAGCGAGGTACGATCGGGCAAGCGATAGGTGATGAAGGCCCCATTCTGATACGTTGCAAGGTCCGCTCCCCACTTCAAGAGCCGCTGCTCGAGATCTGGATCGAAGGGGACAATGCGAGGCACAAACAGCCGTCCTTCATTCCTGGCTGACGCGGGGAGGACGAGTGTCTCGCGGGTATCGCAGAGGCGGACGTCATCGACGCGCTCGGAAGCGGTGAGCTGCAGCGTTGGGCGATCCATCGTGTGCACTGAAAGTCCTGCCACGACAGCGGGCGTCCCTGGTGACCGTTCGTCCAGCCGATGGGCCACGGCGGTCAGGTCAGTTTGGTAGAAATAGCGGACGTCTTCATTCCGGGGCCAGCGGACGAAGTAGTCGCGCCCAGTGAGAAGGAGACAGGGAGTGAGAAGTAAGAAGCAGGAGGCAACAAGAAAGAAGGGCCAGCGCTGTATCCTGTTCGCTACACCTTGCACCTCGCCTTTGAACCAGCGGCCTGCTTCGGCGAGCGCGATCGCGGGGAAGGCAAAGACGACGACCAGCCCGAGGATATTGCGGATAGAGCTAGGGGCGACAGAGGTGGCGACGCTGGGGCCGAGCGCGCCGATCAGCCAGATGAGCAGAAAGCCGTAGCGTGGATCGTGCCAGCGCCACAGCGCGATGCCGACGCCGGCGTAGAACAACACGGCACCGATCGGGTCGGCGAAAACCGGACGCCCGGGCAGATTCTGATGGGGCCAAGGATCACCAGCGATCGTAAAGGACTTGAGGTTGGCGATCAGATTCTGCCAGACCAACGTCGGGTCGCCCGCAAGTAGACGGTCGAGCGGTTCTCGGATCTCCGAGATGCGATATTCGGCGCCAGGGTGGGTCGCCAGCCAGATTACGAGAGGGATGGACACGAGGAGAGCGACAAGAAACAGCACAAGCAGGTGAGACCAGCGGACATCAAGACGAGATGAGGAAACAAGCATTGAATACACGAGGAACGTAACGAAGATGAAGGGAAGAATACGAGCCGCCATGTAGGTGTACAGGCTCAAGCCGAGGAAGAGCCCCGCAAGCAGTGCATTGGCAAGTTGACGTGTTGAGGCACCACTGGCTTGGTGTGTTGTTGGACTGGCTGGCTGGTTGGGGGCATGGCAGAGGAAGTAGGCGGAGAGCGCGGCAGTGAGAGGCAGCGTAATAGCTCGTAGGCCGACCCGAGCGTAGAACAGAGGCCAAAAGCTCACGGTCAGCCAGGTGATAGTCAGCAGAGCGACGGGTGCGCCAAACAGACGTCGCATCAGGGCATAGATCGCTACAATGCCCAGCAGGCCGAAAGCGAAAGAGGGCCAGCGCAGCCCCAGCCAGTGGTCCCCGAAAAGCCCGACGGTGGCCGCCTGCACGTACTGGTAGAGCGGTTCGTGGCCGTAGGCGGCGGTGAAGTAGATCGTGTGCTTTCCGCTCAGGATATCCTGGGCGATGAGCCAGTTGGCGACTTCATCATGAGCTAACCCAGGAGGTACCTGGCCTAGCGCCACGAGGCGCATCGCGGCAGCCAGCAGAAGTATCCCCGTGAGGATGGCCCATTGCCACTGTCTGCTCATGGCTTGGAATTCTCCACCACGACGGTCTCTCGTTGTAGGATGAGGCGATCATCGGGATAAAACCGATTCTCGGCACCGACGACAGGGAGACGTTCCATCGTCTGCGGATCATAGACTCCGACTGCTACGCCGTATTCTCCTTGCGGCACGCCTTTGAGCGAGACAGGGATGACGTCTGCCACCCGCTCTCCAGGTGCCCACAATGTGGTTGGATGGGCCCACCGCTTGGGCATGGAGTCGTCCTGCGCTACGGGAGCTTTGGTGGTTGGCTCAAAGACATGGACGAAGATCTTGTAATCGGTCTCCATTCTCTGTTCCGAACGCCAGTAGAGAGTGATCTCCAATTCGTCCCCCTGGCGGAGCAACCGGTAACCCAAGAGCCGCAGAGCGTCGCCAAATACCGAGTTCACACTTGTGGCACCCGGGGGGACAGGAAAGACGCACCTGGTGCGGGGGACTCTCACCTCTCCAGCGAGCATCGAGTGCCCCACCTTCTCGGCGGTCACTGCGTCGACCAGGGCCAGTTCGACGGCGTAGGTGCCACGGGGTAGCGATGTGCTCACGTGGAAAGGATAATAACCCCACACCAGGGCATTCGCCGGCCAGTTGGACGTGGGCCAGTCCGAAGACAGAGCATAGACCCGACTCTCTGCAGTCGTTCCTTCGTTCGATGCGAGGGATATCTCCAGGCTGAAGTCCTGTGTCAGAGATCGTGCTGTGCCCCACCCAATATCTACCTCTAGCACCCCTCCAGGGTCGAGGCAACCAGTCGAGGTAACGATGTGCACGGGCCCGATACCGGGCAAAAGCTCCTGTGCCAGAGGGAAATCCCGCCCTGCTACAGGAGACGTAGAGAAAGCAGCAATCAGGTGATCTTCGAAGCGAGGGGTGGTCAAGAGATAACGACGCCAGCGGGCCACGCGATCGGCCTCAACTTCCTGCTTGTGCAGGACGATGTAGGCCACGTCGTCGTCCGCAAGGGAGGTTAGCTGACGACTGACGTCGGTAAGCGCTGGATCGATCTCACCGGACTGCTTTAGGCTTCGCAGCAAGGGACGGGTGTCGAGATAGGTATACGTGCCTTCTGGTAAACGAGCTGACTTTCCCTGGAGGATCGGGTGTTGGTGGGTCACTTGCGCAAACATGTACTCTTTCGACTTCTGGGAGTTGATTGGCAGATTCAGTATGGCGAACTCCTGGGATTCGTGAGCTATCTCTCGGTAGAAGTCTGACGCCTGGGGATCCCTGTGGGGCGCGGGTACTGCCAGGTATTCGAATACAACAGCTCCACATAGCAGGCACATCGTGCTGGCTGCGAGCCTCTTGCTGTCATGGCGAAAGGCCTGCAGAACGTGAGATGTGCCATGCGCGGCCAGCATGGACATCGGCAGCGCCACAAACAGACTGAAGCGGTCGGGAAAGCGCAATAGACGCACCAGGAAGCTCTTGCTTGCTAGGCGATAGGGCATCGGAAGAGCTGGATATACGTTGCCGTTGATCCGCAGGTCCATCCCCAAGGCCAACGAGATCAGCACAACTGCTCCGACCACCCAGGGGATGCTCTTTCGAGAAGCCCGCCAGATGCCGAGAGAAGCTAAGGCCAGTGTCGCCACACCCACGTAGGCGGGGAAGCGGCGCCCTGTGCTACGATTGCTGTAGTATCGATCATAAGCTGTCGCGGTGAAGGGGCCAAATATAGGGTGGGCAGCGCTGGGGGTCAGATAGGCCATCAGGTCGGTCTGCATTGCGACCTCATCTGATTGCTTCACCAAGCTTGCCGGATTGGTCTGTTGCTCGTTCATCAATAGCATCGCCGGCGGGGTCAATGCCAGCGCAGCGACGCTCCCCGCGAGCAGTAGCGGGGGCAGCCACTGATGACGCGTAGCCCAAGCGCGAGGCAAGGTGAAGGCCAGATAGATTCCCCCAATGATGGAAGCAGGAATCAGGAGTTGCCATCGGGTATAGCCAACCAAAGCGAGGAAACCGCCTGCGAACACACCGCTCCGCCACCGGTGGCGGCGTACCGTACGGTTCAAGAACAGCAGGAACAACGGAATGGAGTAGGTGCTGATCAGATTAGGATGATCCAGCTGGGCCATGCGAAAAGGCCAGCACTGATAGATCAGACCGGAGAGGAACGCAGCCCGTCTGTCGCCAGTCAGGTCGTATGCTAGTAAAGAGGCTGTCCAGCCGCAGAGAGCCAGGCTGAGAAGGAAGACCAAGTTGTAGCCGGCAAAGCCTCCTACTATGGGCTCCAATGCGAGCCAACCCAGGATGCTGGGCCATGCGAAGTTGTGGTATACTAAACTCAGTCCCTGGGGGTAGAACAGATATGAGGTGCGAAAGGGCGATTGACCGTTCCTCAAAGCCTGACGCACCCACCAACCGTTCCAGTAGTGGACCAAGGTATCCGTTGTTTGTCCGGGTAGGTGCGTTGTGAGGTGACCTACGAGCGGATATGTCGTTCCCACTGCCACGCCGACGTATAGCAGTAAGAGGAGGAGCGCGCTGCCCCAATACCTGCGGCGCAATCGAGGTTCACCCACGGTCGTTCACGACCCGGACCGTAGTTAGGAGGGTCCGATTTCCAAGGTGACGACCGTCCTCCGCCAGAATCTCCAAACGGTCTTGACCTGGTATGTAGAGTCCCACCTCGACATCGTAGAAATCCGGCGGCGTTGCCTCAAGGAGTGTCAATTCCCGGACCTCCTTGACCAGCGTGCCGGGCCTCCACCGACTGCTGCAGACTACTTCGTCCGTGAGCAGACTGTCGCTGTTGGCCCAGATCTGATTCTCGTCGCCGAGGACGTGCGCAAATACGTGATAGTCGAGCCCCATCGGCGCCAGTGCCTCCCAGTAGAGGGTGAGTTGGATGGTATCACCTGGCCCTGCGACCCGGGGATAAAGCGTATATCCCTTCAATGCGACTTTGTCCCCGAAGTTGATGTCCAGGGGATTGGGGACGGCGCCGGGGTGCGGATCCACCGTGACGTTTGCGAGCCGTACCGTGTCTTGTCCCTCGTCGGTAGCGAGGCGAGGGCCATCAGGCAGGTAAAGGCCCACCTGCACGTAGCCACTGTCTGGCGCGTAGGTAGTGCTCGGAATCTCCACTCGGTAGATATCGGCGAACACGACCCTGGGGTCCCACGCCGTGGTCGGGTACCGGCCCAGGCCAGGATAGGTGTCGCGCTGGGCGATCATGGCGCCTACGTCACTCATCAGATGAACAAAGACGGCGAGGTCGTGCTGGGTGCGCGCCAGGGGCTTCCAGTAGAGCGCGACCTCCACGGTGTCGCCAGGCTTGACCTCCGTCGGCGTGACTGCATAACCGAGCAGCTGTGCCGTGGCCCCGAGTTTGACGTCAATCTGATTCGGTATACTCTCGATCTCAGTGTTGCCCAAGGGGCGCGGGGGAGCGAATGCCGGGGCCAGTACGCCGGCGAGCGAATAGACAGCCACAGCGCCCATCACCAGACTCACTGCGCCACCCACGCTCCAACCCGGACGGCCTGCGGACCGAGCAGAGGAGAGGCGACTCAGACCATCCGTCAGCAGGATCCCGAAAGCCGGCAAGGCGGGAAA